>JBDSHM010000285.1:0-2492 GCA_039918495.1 Sulfuriferula sp.
CTTCACCACCACGTAGCCCAATGCCCGATAATCGTCCAGATTGCGGTTGGCACTGATCAGGATTTCGTCCACCTGCGGCTGAATATGTGCCAGCACATGGGCTACCAAGGGTAGCCCATACAATTTCACCCATCCTTTGTCCTGGCCGCCCATGCGGCGCCCTGCACCGCCTGCGAGAATAATTGCACTGACGGGTGGCGAAGATGCCATTCAGTGTTTGACCCGCACGCGCCGATACAACGCAAAACGTTCGGAACGGTTGCCGGGTCGATTGCCTTCCCACACTTTATGCCAATCCGCATTCAGATCGGGAGGGGAATTTTCGTCATATTCCACCAGCAACGCTGGGCAGTGGCTTTGGCGTGCCGAATTCACAGGCAAGGTGCGCAAGTCAATCCAGTAGTCGAGCATGGCACGCATTGCCTCGTTCAAATTGCGGCTGGCGACACAACCATGGCTGGGCAATGCGGGTTCCATGCTGCTGATCATGCTGCGATAACTCATTCGCGCATTGACCGGATACATGAACAGGCTTGCCGCCAAACCCCAGGCCAGCGTAATCCCCGCTGCCCAGGCGATGAGCGGACGCTGCGGCGTGCGCTTGAGCAACAGCAGCAGGGTGATCCAGGCAAAGCAGTAAGCCAGCGCCAGTGCCACCATAAGCGGCCGGAATTCCCCCGCGTAACCCGGCTGGATTTTATGTACATGGGCGGCCAGGCGCGCAGGTATGCCCACATCAAAAGCGCCCCAATACACCCAGGCTGCGGCAATCACCACCAGAAAAGTCATCATTGCGAACCAGTACAGGGCATTCGCCGCACCCCTCCGCAACGTGTAGGTACTGCCTGCGGCCAGCCATGCCAATGGCAGCAAGAGAGGCAGCCCATGGACTTCGCGCGGATCGTTGGTCAGTGAAAGAACAGCCAGCAAACTCAAGAATATTAACAGCGGCAGGGCGATCCCCGGTTCGGTCAAACCGTGGCGGCGTGCCTTCCATAGCGCCCACAGCGCCAACGGCCATGCCGGCCACGCAAACCAGGGCAGGAAGGTCAGGTAATACAGCGTACCCATGCCGCCATGCACAGTGAGTGGCGCCAGCCGCCCCAGTGTGTCGACATGCCACCAGACATGAAACACCGTGGGTGCCTGCTGATACAGCAGCCACGGCCAGATCAGCAACCACGGCAATGCACTCACCACCAAGACCAGGGCTGCCGCCAGATTAATACGCTTGCGCCACGCCGGCGCCATCACTGGCAGCAACAGGGCTGTCAATACCAGTGCCAGTGCTTCCAGCGCACCGATACTCATAAAGGCCATACCGATGCCGGTACCTGCAACCGCACCACCAATGAGCGGACGCCTAAGATTCAGGGCAAAGCCGAAACCTGTCAGCGCATAGGCTGCCAGCAGTGCGCTTTGTGGAATTGCTTCGTGTGCTCGAACCAGCAAACCCACACTACCGATCAGAATCAGCACTGCCAGACGCCCGTGTTCACTGCCGTATAACAAACGACTGGTCAGGCCGGCAAAAATCAGCGCCAGCAACACAAACATGCCGGCGGTAAGGCGGATAGCATCATGTACCGGCAGCCAGTCGGACAAGCCTTGCGCAGCACTGGCCGCAACCCAGGTAAATAACGGCGGATGTACTGGCAACGGCATGCCTGCCAGGGAAGGAATTACGGCCGGTTCGCCGGACAGCTCGCTATGAACGAAACCGATGCTGCGTGACTCGTCACCCTTCCATGGATCATGCCCCACCAGCCCCGGTAGCAGCCAGGCGAGTACCAGCAACAGGGTGAGTAACGAAGGAATGACGTTATGCCAGCGCGGGTTCTGCAAAATGATGTGCGCCGCGGGTTCGGCTTGGACAGATGGAAAAATTCATGCGCAGATTCTACCGCAAAAACAAACAAGGCAGCCGAGGCTGCCTTGTCTTGATTACGTTAAGCGATTAAGCCCGACGCGTTTATTTAATACCGTATTTCTGGCGGAATTTCTCGACACGGCCTGCGGTGTCAACAATCTTCTGCTTGCCGGTATAGAACGGATGGCATTCCGAGCATACTTCAACATGCAGATCTTTCGCCATGGTGGAGCGCGTGGTGAACTTGTTACCGCAGCTGCATACGATCGTAACTTCTGGGTAATTCGGGTGAATTTAGGCTTTCATGATCTATCCTCAGTTGCCGCGGCGTGTACGCGGAAAGGCGGTATTATCCAGTAAAATCCTTGCTGTCGCAAGGGCTTAGCGCCCGCTGCGCATTGAATCAAAGAAATCGGCGTTGTTTTTGGTGGCTTTGACTTTGTCGAGCAGGAATTCCATCGCTTCGAGATCGTCCATGGGATAGAGCAATTTTCTCAGTACCCAGATTTTTTGCAGCACATCGGCCTTGATCAGTAATTCCTCACGCCGCGTACCGGAACGGTTGACGTTGATCGCCGGGTACAGACGTTTTTCCGCCATGCGCCGGTCGAGGTGGATTTCC
>JBDSHM010000286.1:0-2323 GCA_039918495.1 Sulfuriferula sp.
GGCCTTGCGCGGACTGGCAAGCAGCGCAATTGACATATCCGATGGTCTGCTGGCTGATCTGGGGCACATCCTGGCGCGTTCCGGCGTGGGCGCTCGCGTGGAGTATGCGCTTTTGCCACTGGGTGAAATTGTGCATGATTACGCAGCTCATCCGGAATTTGATGCCTGCGTACTCAGCGGCGGCGACGACTACGAGTTGTGTTTTACCGCCCCCGCCGCGCACCATCAGGCACTGGACGAAATTGGCGCCCGCCTCGGCCTGCGTCTGACTGCAATTGGCCGCATCCACGCCGAGCCCGGTCTGAGCGTGTGTGATGCGCAAGGACAGATACTGGATATTCGCCGCACCGGTTATGACCACTTTGCCGCCTGACTGGCGCTTCATTACGCGCCACCCGGCCCATTTTTTGGCTTTTGGGCTGGGCAGCGGTCTGGCACCCAAAGCACCGGGTACTTTTGGTACGCTGGCGGCGCTGCCGTTATATTTCTTGATCGCCTGGCTCACCACGCCAACCGAGCTGTATCTCATCATTGCCATCGCAGTCGTCGCCGGCATCTGGATTTGCGGCAAAACCGGCCGTGATCTGGGTGTCGCTGACCACGGCGGTATCGTCTGGGATGAGATCGCTGCGTTCTGGATCGTGCTGGCAGCCACGCCGCAAACACCGCTATGGATCGCCGCTGCCTTTGGCCTATTCCGCCTGTTCGATATCTGGAAGCCGTTTCCCATCCGCCAATTCGATGCGCGTCTGAAAAACGGTTTTGGTGTCATGTTCGACGATTTGCTGGCAGCCGGTTACACTTTACTGGTACTGTTCCTTGCGCAAAAATTGCTGTCATGAGACCGACCGATACCGAACTCTATCAACTGGCCGAACAAACTGGCCTTGCCCTCAGTCGTCACAGCATGATGCTGGCCAGTGCCGAATCCTGCACCGGCGGTTGGGCCGGTATGCTGATCACCGCTGTTCCAGGCAGCTCGACCTGGTATGAACGCGGCTTTATTACTTATACCAACACCGCCAAGCAGGACATGCTCGGGGTACAGACAGCCACGCTGGAGGCTTTCGGTGCCGTATCCGAGCCCACCGTACTCGAAATGGCGCAGGGTGCCCTCACTCACAGCCGCGCGCAAATTGCGCTGGCCATCTCGGGTATCGCCGGTCCGGGCGGCGGCACGCCAAAAAAACCGGTAGGCACCGTCTGTATCGGCTGGGCAATGCAAAATGGCACCCACCACTCGACCACCTGCAGGCTATCGGGTGACCGCGAAGAAATTCGCGCACGCGCCGTCGCCGCGGCATTGCGCGGCGTGCTGGAGTTACTGGCCTAGCCTGCGTACAAACACGGATCAAAGCACATAAAACCCAGCGAGCACATGGCCATTCGATAATTCATTTTATGGTTGGTTCGTCTGCCGCTGTTGCTGACGGACTTTAGCGGTTTATGCCATAATCCCTCATTAAATTTAAGGAAAAACACATGGACGAAAACAGAAGCAAGGCCCTCGCCGCCGCCCTCGCACAAATCGAAAAAAGCTTCGGCAAAGGTTCCATCATGCGCCTTGGCGATGGTGAAGTCGTGCAGGACATCCAGGTGGTTTCCACCGGCTCTCTGGGGCTGGACATCGCCCTCGGCGTGGGCGGGCTGCCGCGTGGCCGCGTGGTGGAAATTTACGGCCCGGAATCCTCCGGAAAAACCACGCTCACCCTGCAGGTCATCGCCGAAATGCAGAAACTGGGCGGCACCGCAGCGTTCATCGACGCCGAACACGCGCTTGATCCGCAATATGCGCAAAAACTCGGCGTGAATGTCTCCGACCTGCTCATCTCGCAACCGGATACCGGCGAGCAGGCTTTGGAAATCGCCGATATGCTGGTGCGCTCCGGCTCGGTGGATGTCGTGGTGATCGACTCGGTAGCAGCGCTCACTCCCAAGGCTGAAATCGAGGGCGAAATGGGCGATTCGCATATGGGCCTGCAAGCGCGTCTGATGAGCCAGGCATTGCGCAAATTGACCGGCAATATCAAGCGTACCAATACACTGGTGATCTTCATCAACCAGATCCGCATGAAAATCGGCGTCATGTTCGGCAATCCGGAAACCACGACCGGCGGCAACGCACTCAAATTCTACGCCTCGGTGCGTCTGGATATCCGCCGTATCGGCGCGATCAAGAAAGGCGACGAAGTCATCGGCAGCGAAACGCGCGTCAAGGTCGTCAAGAACAAGGTTGCGCCGCCATTCAAGCAAGCTGAGTTCGATATTCTGTACGGCGAAGGCATCTCGCGCGAGGGCGAAATCATTGAACTCGGCGTAGACC
>JBDSHM010000287.1:0-1959 GCA_039918495.1 Sulfuriferula sp.
GTCGAATGTCGCCACTGACTCCAGGCACGAATCTTCAGTACGCATCTGCGCTCTAAGGAATGAAAGGGACTTCCCCGTCCCGAGGCTGCGGCGAATTAGTCGCAAACGGCATCAAGCGTGCCATGATGGAATTAGCAGATTTCATCAACACCTACAGGAGGGAAAGTCATGAGCATTATCGTCATCGGAATCGATCTCGCCAAGAACATTTTCGCGGTGCACGGCGTGAATGAAAACGGCCATGCCGAGCTGGTCAAGCCCAAGGTCAGCCGCGAGCAGCTACTGCCGCTCATCGCCAACCTGCCCCGTGCACCATCGGCATGGAAGCCTGCTCCGGCGCACACCACTGGGCACGTCTGTTTCGGGTGCATGGCCACACCATCAAACTGATGGCACCGAAGTTCGTCACCCCCTACCGCATGAGCGGCAAACGCGGCAAGAACGACGCACAGGATGCCGCCGCCATCACTGAGGCCGTCACCCGAGCGCACATGCGCTTTGTCCCCATCAAGGAAGAACATCAGCAGATCATCCTATGCCTGCACCGCACCCGCCAAGGCTTTGTCATCGAGCGCACCGCGACCTATAACCGATTGCGCGGCCTGATATCCGAATTCGGCATTGTCCTGCCGCTGAAGGTGACCGGCCTGCGCCAGAGCATCGGCAACGGGCATGACTTCAAGAATGGCCGACAGGTCGCTGCCTGGATCGGGCTGACCTTGGGGGGGCAGCATAGCAGTGGCGGCAAGGCGCGGCTGGGCCACATCACCAAAGCCGGAGACAGCTATCTAAGAAGCTTGCTGGTCATGGGCGCACGCGCCGTACTCAATAGCATTGGCGATAAGCAGGATTACTTCAGTTGCTGGGCGCGGGATCTGGTTGCGCGCCGTGGTTACTGGCGCACGGTGGTGGCGATTGCCGCGAAGAATGCGCGCTTGGCGTGGGCGGTGTTGCACTACGGCGAAGACTTTCGCTTGAATAAGTCCGCTGCCTGAACAGATTAAGAAAAGCGTCTATAGGAAAGGAACGAACAAACTGTCGGACGACGGTCAAGAATCACCAGTGCACTGCACGTGTTGATGTGAAGCGGGTTGGACCCGCACCGGGAGCGCTTGATCAACTCTAGGGGAAGATGTCATTCCCGACTAACGATTGAGGCCCCGGTGCGCGTCTTTCATCAGGGTCCGGGCCATGCGCCCAACATGACCGTTTGTAGTTTCGCAGTCCTTCACCTTCTTACACAACTGCGGCAGCGCGATTTAAATCGGATGAGGAAAAGAAAATGAAATAAAGACACAGCGGTGGTTGAAAATTTGGGGAAGCCCTTGTAGTAATGCAATACCTGTGGTGTTGCGGGATGCAGGCCTCAACTTGTGATGACCCCGGTGCTTTTGCGCTACTGTAGCTCGACTTGCTGACGAATGAGCTAGCCACACAAATTATATAGCGCTGATCACCGGCGCTTGGGTTATTAATTACCAGACTGGGGACCGACTTATTGCAGCTTCTTCAGATAATCCGTGGGAAACACCTTGCCTGGCAGATCGCGCAGCTTCATGTTCGTGTAGTCCAGCACCAATTGCTCCCGGGGCGCAGGGCGTCTTCCATCACCAGCCGGGTTGGGTGGCGCTTACCGGCTTTTCTCTGTAGTTTTCATACGAGCAGGTCTTCATTAGCTGGTTTGAAAGGGGGTAAAAAACTCTACCTTGAGTGCGCGGGAATTGCGCCAATCTTGACATACATACACACAGCTTTTGCAATTCGAACATGAAAGAAGGCTTCCTGCCATCCGGCGGGTTATCAAAGCACGAAACCCTGTCCGTACGATAAGGACAGACCCTGTCTATTGCTGTATTCCATTACCCCCAGTCTTTTTCAGAGACTTTTTAGCAGGGTTTTGGCCTCTTTCAGTTCCGAGAATGTCTGCCCGGTGGCAATCGCGGCTTCAATTTCATTTTT
>JBDSHM010000288.1:0-2475 GCA_039918495.1 Sulfuriferula sp.
CATGATCATACCTTCCCGGGTCAGCGCACTTTTCACGGCCAGATTCATTTCCGGAGACATGTTTTTGACGATGTCGGTATCCGACTCCACTTCGGGGCGGAGTACCAGCCGCAATGTTTTTCCATCCGGCCAGACTCGGGTGTCACCTTTATATATATTGACCAACTTTTTGGTGGTGATCGTCGTGGCGTTGGTATGGGTGGATACGGCAAAAACGAATGGGGTTTGAGCGTATTCGATAACCTTTTGGCTTTCCGTGCGTTCCGCCGGTTTCAATGGACGACCGCTGATGGCCAGATCGATGATGCCTGCCTGCAAGGCCTTAATGCCGCCGCCGCTACCCAGGCTCGGCACAATCTCGACAGCAACGCCGGGATGGGATTTGATAAATGTTTTGGCGAGGATTTGCATGGTTGCGATTGCAGAACCTGTTCCGCCGATCCGAATTTTGTTATCCGCTGGCGTATGTTCTCCTGCATTAGCCAGATGCGCGAAGAGGAACCCGGCCAGAAATAATGTGATGGTTCTAGAATTAAACATATGCGATTCCTTGGCTGGGCGGATCTGCTGTTTATATGCCCATTAAGACGTAAAGGGTAATTTTGAATTTGGGGTATGACCTACTTATCGGTATATTCACGAAAAGCTTGAATTGCTCAACCACGTGTTGTACGACCGCTGTAGATAGCGTAAGGCAGCAACAATAGCGCTTGAGGTGATCCCGGATGCCATTGGAGCCCTCTCGGTAAATTTTAATCATTGCCCGTTTAACCAGTGCTTTCATTCTTAATATGCCAGCAGCCATTTCTCCGAAAAAAAAGCTCTATGAGCATTTTGCCAAGGTCGCTAAATCGATGGCTAGCCCTAGTCGTCTTGAGCTATTGGAAGCGCTGGCGCAAGGGGAGCGCAGTGTGGAAGGCCTGGCGATTGCGACGGGTATTTCGGTGGCCAATACCTCTCATCATCTGCAAATTCTGCGCGGCAGCGGCGTGGTGCAATCCCGCAAAGAGGGGCTGCAAGTGATCTATAGTCTCAATGATTCCGAGATACCCAATATTCTGAGCGGCTTGCGTCGTTTGGCGGAGCGTCATCTCGCCGATGTCGAGCGCATTGTCAGAGAAAATTTTGATCGTCTGGATGATCTGAAACCCGTCAAGCGTGAAGAATTGTTACAGCTTGTCAGCAGTGGTGAAGTCGTCGTAGTAGATGTCAGGCCCACGGGTGAATATCAGGCGGGACATATTGCAGGGGCAATCAGTATCCCGTTGGATAGCCTGCAAAAGCACTTGGCCAAATTGCCGATAACCCAGGAAGTGGTTGCCTATTGCCGTGGGCCTTATTGCATGTTCGCATATGAGGCAGTCTCCCAGTTGCGTAGTCAGGGATATAAGGCGCGTCGTCTGGAAGATGGATACCCGGAGTGGAAAGCGGACCTATTGCCGACTGAAAAGAACTGAAAATTTCCTGATCTGATCTTGGTTTGTCCGTAAATTTATTTGACTTCGGTACCGCTTTTGTTCAATATTCAAATATTCGTTTGAATATTGAATATGTTGCAAGATCAAGTGCGGAGGAATGTATGTTTTTCAAACAGCTTGCCAGCAAAGAGTCATCCCTCTCTTATTTCTTCGGTTGCGGAACCTTGGGTAAAGCCATTGCAGTCGATGTAGTCGCAGGGGACGAGGAATGGTTCATCGAAGAGGCCAGCAAGGCCCAGGTCACTATCAGCCACGTTATCGACACGCATATTCACGCCGACCATTATTCCGGCGGCAGAAAGCTGGCTGAATTGGCGGGCGCTCACTACTGCCTGCACACAAGTGCTACTGAGATGGTGCAATTCCGGTTCCAGCCGCTGCATGATGGAGAGGTCATTGAAGCCGGGAATGTAGTGGCGAAGGTCTTGCATACACCTGGACACACACTGGATAGCATCTGTCTCGCGGTGACCGACAAGCGCCGCGGCGACCAGCCCTGGTTCGTGATCACCGGCGATACCCTATTCGTAGGGAGTGTCGGACGCCCTGATCTCGCCGGGCGCGAACAGGAGATGGCGGGCATGTTATTCGATAGCTTGCATACCAAGCTGCTGAGCCTGCCGAACGAGACCGAAATATTCCCTGGTCACCAAGCTGGTAGCGCTTGTGGTGCAGGCATTTCGGGCAAACCTTCTTCCACAATCGGTTTTGAAAAACGTTTCAACCCTGGTCTGCATATCTCCGACAGGGAGGAATTTGTGCGCCACCTCACCACCGAAATTCCGCCGCGACCTGCTGATATGGACAAGATGGTGGCCGCGAATATTGCAGCATGATGGGCATAAATAAATTGAGCGACTCAACTTCACACCAGACGTCATTCCAGGATTACCGTTACGGTATCAGCGCTAACCGGGTGCAGTTCTTACATCAACTGCTGCAGGTGCTGCTGGTAGGATTGACGCTGGGTATGCTGCGAACTGTGGTCCCGGCGCTT
>JBDSHM010000289.1:0-8764 GCA_039918495.1 Sulfuriferula sp.
AAATCCTTGCCGCCGGGCATGGAATCAAGCGTCAGACCCGGATTGGAGGCAATCGCACCTTCCGCATCCGCACCCGCCAGCTTGATGAATTCCGGGGTCTGCATACCATCACCCCCCAATAACTGCGTCTTCAATCCCAGCTGTCTCATTTGCCTGGCCATCGGTCCTGCCTGAGGATCCATGCCGGCGAAAAATATCAGCTCGGGTGACTTGGACTTGATCGATGTGAGAATCGCCATGAAATCGGTAGACCGATCAGTGGTGTATTCACGCGCCACAATTTCCGCGCCCGCTGCTTCGGCAGCCTTGACGAACTCATCGGCCAGCCCTTGACCATAGGCGGTACGATCGTCAATCACTGCAATTTTTTTGGCGCCCAGTTTGTTGACAGCGTACTGACCCAGCACATGCCCCTGCTGTTCGTCGTTGGTCATGACGCGAAACGCAGTGTTGTAACCTTGTGCGGTGTATGCAATCGCGGTTGCGGAAGGCGATATCTGCGGAATGCCAGCGGCATGATAAATTGTCGATGCCGGTATGGTGGCCCCTGAATTCAGGTGTCCAATGACGCCAACCACCCCACTATCCACCAGCTTTTGCGCAACGATCGTGGCGGTCTTTGGATCAGCCTGATCGTCCTCGCTCAACAGGTCGATGTGCATTTTTTTGCCGCCTAAAGTCAGGCCTGCGGCGTTGATTTCATCTACAGCCAAACGTGCACCGTTTTCGCTATCCTTACCTAAATGCGCCTGAGGTCCGGTGAGGGGAGACACCGAGCCGATCTTGATGATGTTATCGGATGAAGCGTCCTTATGTTTGCCACAACCGCCAAGTATCAATGTGGCCATTGTCGCTACCAGTAATGCATTTACGATGGGTTTCAACACGCTCTCCGTCACAAAATCTTCATTAACTTATACCACAAACGTTAAAACCCATGAACGCATTGGGCCTGCATACCGTTCGCGAGACTCATTCTTGACGTAAAAAAGCCGGCTATGAAAGCCGGCCCCAATCACCTCTGTCAGCAATTACAGGCTGAGGATCCAGCTCACAATTGTTTTCAGGTCGGCATCCTTGACCTGGGGATTGGGTGGCATTGGAACCTGACCCCATACACCCGCTCCACCACGCTTGACCTTTTCGATCAGCTTAGCCTCAGCACCCTTGTCACCTTTGTATTTGGCAGCCACATCCTTGTATGCCGGTCCCACAATTTTTTTGTCCACGCCGTGACAGCTCATACAGGCATTTTTCTGCGCCAGTGACAAACCGGAATCAGCTGCGACTGCCGAACCTGCGGCCAGCGCGATCACCGCTGCGCTCACGATACCCATCCATGCCTTCATCTTTTATTCTCCTCTGCAGTTGTAAAGACGATCTAAATCGACTGTGGTGATGCAATACTACCCTAAACAAACCAACCGACAAGCCGTACATTTGCTGCTTGATGCCAAGCAAAATCTACCAGTGGCAGCCTGCAATCAATCTCTGGAATCCAGCCAGGACAGGAGATATTGCCATTGCTCAAGTTCGCGTTCAGCCAGGTATGGCGGCAGATCAAACAGCGACTTCCCCTCAAAGGCGGCATTCACATATAACTGAGCTTCGCGCAAGTACGCCAATATTGGCATATCCAGTTCTTTCATGAATTGCTCAAGGATGGCTGCGGCTCGGGTACGCGGGGCCATGCGCATCCCCACCACACCCACAAAAATTTTGCCTTTGCGCACCGCCTTTTCGGTTTGCAATACATCCAGAAATTCCTGGCTGGCGTTCATATCGAACAGCGAAGGCGCGATCGGCACAACCACTCGATCTACCAGCTTCAACACACGTTCCAGACTTTTACCATGCAAACCCGCAGGTGAGTCGATCACCAGCCAGCCTTCTTGCGTCCCGATGTTGGCTGGCTTATCTGAAAGCAGCCTGATGGACGGCAAAATTTCAGACCGCAATGCCAGCCAGCCGCTGGCCGATTGCTGGCGATCCAAATCCAACAGGCGTACAGACTGCCCTGCCGCCGCCAGATAACCGGCAATATTGGTCGCCAGCGTCGTTTTGCCGCTACCGCCCTTGGGATTCGCGATCAGGATGGTATTCATAGCGGTTATTCCACGTTACTGCGGCTACGCCGCTCCACCTGACTGACATCACGCACTGCGCCCGTGGCTGCGCTCGTGGTGAGTGCGGCATAAGCGCGCAGCGCTACAGAAACAGCGCGTTCACGCTTGATCGGCTGCCAGGCCATGTCTCCCCGTGCGTGCATCGCCTCACGGCGACGCGCCAGTTCAACATCCGTCACCGCCAAATGGATGCTGCGATTGGGAATATCGATTTCGATGCGATCACCCTCCTCTACCAAGCCAATGGTGCCGCCCTCAGCCGCCTCGGGCGAGACGTGGCCGATGCTCAAACCGGAGGTGCCACCGGAAAATCGTCCATCGGTTATCAATGCGCAGACTTTCCCCAATCCTTTGGATTTAATGTAGGAAGTCGGATACAGCATTTCCTGCATGCCCGGGCCTCCCTTGGGACCTTCGTAACGAATCAGCACGATATCACCTGCCTTGACCTGGTCAGCCAGCACCGCCTCCACAGCGGCATCCTGGGATTCAAAAATCCGCGCCGGCCCGGAAAATTTCAGAATACTTTCATCCACACCGGCTGTTTTGACAATACAGCCATCCAGCGCCAAATTACCGTGCAAAACCGCAAGGCCGCCATCCTGTGAATAGGCATGCTCCTTGTCGCGAATGCAACCCGCAGCGCGATCGAGATCCAGATCAGGCCAGCGCTTGTCCTGGCTGAATGCCACTTGCGTCGGCACCCCGCCGGGGCCGGCACGATAAAACTGGCGTACCGCTTCATCTTCAGTACGCGATATGTCATACATTTCCAGTGCATCCGCCATGCTCTTGCTGTGCACGGTGGGCAAATCACGATGCAATAGCCCGGCCCGGTCAAGCTGGCCCAGAATGGCCATTACACCGCCGGCACGATGCACGTCTTCCATGTGAAATTGCTGGGAAGCGGGCGCCACTTTGCACAGATTGGGCACTTTGCGCGACATGCGGTCGATATCTTTCATGGTAAACGGTACGCCGCCCTCAAAAGCGGATGCCAGCAGATGCAGCACAGTATTGGTAGAACCGCCCATGGCGATGTCGAGCGCAATGGCGTTTTCGAATGCTTCGAATGTCGCGATGGAGCGCGGCAGCACCGAATAATCGTCCTGCTCGTAATGGCGTTTTGCCAGCTCTACAATTAGACGTCCGGCCCGCAAAAACAGCTGCTTGCGATCCGCATGCGTTGCCAGCGTAGAACCATTGCCAGGCAGCGACAGACCCAGCGCCTCGGTCAGGCAATTCATCGAGTTGGCGGTGAACATACCGGAACAGGAACCGCAGGTGGGGCACGCGGAACGCTCCATGGTCATCACATCCTCGTCTGATTGACGCGCATCCGCAGCCGATACCATCGCATCCACCAGATCAAGTTTAACGACCTTGCCACGAATTGTGACTTTGCCGGATTCCATCGGCCCGCCCGACACAAATACCACCGGGATGTTCAGCCGCATCGCCGCCATCAGCATGCCAGGAGTTATTTTGTCGCAGTTGGAAATGCACACCAGTGCATCGGCACAGTGGGCGTTAACCATGTATTCCACCGAATCGGCAATCAACTCGCGTGACGGCAGCGAATACAGCATACCGCCGTGCCCCATGGCGATGCCGTCATCTACGGCGATGGTGTTGAATTCCTTGGCCACGCCACCGGCAGCTTCGATTTCGCGCGCCACCAATTGCCCCATGTCTTTCAGATGCACATGACCCGGCACAAACTGGGTAAATGAGTTGGCAATGGCAATGATGGGCTTGTCGAAATCGCCATCCTTCATGCCGGTGGCACGCCACAAAGCGCGGGCCCCGGCCATGTTGCGTCCTTGGGTAGTGGTATGGGAGCGGTAGACAGGCATAATTGACCTCTGATTAGTGCGATAATACGGAATTGCCAATTTTATCCCATAACCACGCACTATGCTGATCCATCCTGACTTCAATCCCATCGCCATTTCCATCGGCCCGCTCGCCATTCGCTGGTACGGGCTGATGTACCTGACGGCGTTCATGCTGGTACTGGTACTCGGACGCCGACGCATCAAGCAACATCCGGATTCCGGCTGGACCATCAAAAATCTGGACGATGTATTGTTTTACGGGGTGCTCGGCACCGTGCTCGGGGGGCGGCTGGGCTACGTGCTGTTTTACAAGTTCAGCTACTACCTGGCGCATCCACTCGAAATCTTTTATGTGTGGGAAGGCGGCATGTCGTTCCATGGCGGCTTTCTCGGCGTGATTTTCGCCATGTGGTTATTCTCCCGGCGCTCGGGCAAGCCCTGGCTCGCCATCACCGATTTTATTGCGCCGCTGGTACCGCTCGGGCTCGGCGCAGGGCGAATAGGTAATTTCATCAATGGCGAATTATGGGGACGTCCCACCGATGTCCCTTGGGCAATGATTTTCCCGGCTGTGGACAACGTACCCCGCCACCCTTCCGAGCTATATGAATTCGGCCTTGAAGGGATTGTGCTGTTTATCATCGTATGGTTCTTCTCGGCCAAGCCGCGTCCGATGGGCGCCGTGTCTGGGCTATTTCTGATTGGCTACGGAACGTTCCGCTTTCTGGTCGAATTCACACGCGAGCCGGATGATTTTCTCGGTCTGCTCAGCCTCGGGCTCAGTATGGGACAATGGCTCTCCCTACCGATGATTATTGCTGGCGTCGTGATGATGGCTTGGGCTTACCGTCGCAAATCTTGACAGGATGAGGGCATACCCCTGATAATTCCGCGCTTTGCTTCATGGGGTGATGTAGCTCAGATGGTTAGAGCGATGGATTCATAACCCATAGGTCGGCGGTTCGACTCCGCCCATCACCACCACCAAATTTCTTCGCCCTCAGTCTGATAACTGCCCGGCGCATATTGTGAAAAAAGTCTTCATCAAAACCTTTGGCTGCCAGATGAACGAGTACGACTCGGACAAAATGGCGAGCGTCCTGCACGCATCTGAGGGACTGACTCCGACTGATAACCCTGCCGACGCAGACGTCATTCTGTTCAACACCTGCTCAGTGCGCGAAAAAGCCCAGGAAAAGGTATTTTCCGACTTGGGGCGGGTGCGCGAACTCAAGGACGCTAACCCCGATCTGATTATCGGCGTGGGTGGCTGCGTGGCAAGCCAGGAGGGTGCCACGATCATCGATCGCGCCCCTTATGTCGACATTGTGTTCGGGCCGCAAACCCTGCATCGCCTGCCGGCATTAATTGCAAAAAGACGTGCGAGTGGGCAACCACAGGTCGACATCTCGTTCCCGGAAATCGAGAAGTTCGATCATCTTCCGGATGCCAAATCCGAGGGTGCCAGTGCCTTTGTATCGATCATGGAAGGCTGTTCCAAATACTGTTCGTTTTGTGTCGTTCCTTATACCCGCGGCGAAGAAGTCTCACGCCCATTCGACGACATCCTGACCGAAATCGCCCGGCTTGCCGACCAGGGCGTGAAAGAAGTCAATTTGCTTGGGCAGAATGTAAATGCATATCAAGGCGGCATGAGCGATGGCGACAGCGCTGATTTCGCTTTATTGCTCGAATATGTGCACGACATTCCAAATATCGAACGTATTCGCTATACCACTAGCCATCCACGCGAATTCACTACGCGTCTGATTGAGGCCTATGCGCGTCTGCCCAAGCTGGTTTCGCATCTGCATTTACCCGTACAGGCGGGATCTGATCGCATTTTGGCGGCAATGAAACGGGGTTACACTGTATTGGAGTACAAATCCATCGTTCGCCGCCTGCGTAAAGTGCGACCAGACGTCACCATTTCATCGGATTTCATTATCGGATTTCCGGGCGAAACAGAGGCAGATTTTGAAGCCACCATGCAATTGATTGATGACGTAGGTTTTGATAACTCATTCAGCTTTATCTATAGCAAGCGCCCGGGAACGCCCGCAGCCGAACTGCCTGACGATGTGCCCCATGCCATCAAACAAGCGCGCCTGGTGAAATTACAGAAGCGCATTGAGGCCAATGAACTGGCCATCAGTCAGTCGATGGTGGGTAGTAGACAGCGTGTATTAGTGGAAAAAGTGTCCAGAAAGGATGCGCGCGAACTGGCGGGGCGTACCGACAACAATCGCGTGGTCAATTTCCCCAGCCATCCACGCCTGATCGGACAATTTGCCGAAGTGGTCATTACCCGGGCGGAACCGCATTCGTTACGTGGCGAATTGGTGATGAATTAATGGAAATCGCTTTCGCACCAATAGACAATACGCGCCTGGCCAATCTGTGCGGCGTGCTGGAAGAAAATCTGCGCCAGATCGAAACCGGTCTGGATGTGGTCATCACGCGCCGCAGTGAACATTTTCGCATCACTGGAAAAACCGCCCGGACACGACTGGCCGCCCAATTATTGGAAGCCTTCTACCTGAAGGCACGCGACCCGATCAGCGTGGATGATATTCAGCTGGGACTGGTTGAGGCAACGCACCATAAAGCCACCAGCCTGGCTCCGGATAGCGTCCCGGTGCTGATGACGCGGCGTGCCGACTTGCGCGGCAGGACGCCGCGTCAGACCGAGTATCTTACCCAGATACAGGCGCATGACATCACTTTTGGCATCGGCCCTGCCGGGACCGGCAAAACGTATCTTGCAGTTGCCAGCGCGGTGGATGCCCTGGAACGCGATACCGTCAAACGCATTGTACTGACCCGTCCCGCTGTGGAAGCGGGCGAGCGGCTTGGTTTTTTGCCGGGAGACCTGACGCAGAAGATAGACCCCTATTTGCGTCCGTTGTACGATGCACTTTATGATTTGCTGGGTTATGACAAAGTCGGTAAGCTGTTTGAACGCAACACCATCGAAATTGCACCTCTGGCCTATATGCGTGGACGTACTTTGAACCAGGCCTTTATCATCCTGGACGAAGCGCAAAACACCACGCCAGAACAAATGAAAATGTTCCTCACCCGTATCGGCTTTGGCTCCAAAGCGGTCATCACCGGCGATATAACGCAGGTCGACTTGGCACGTCATCAAAAAAGCGGCCTTGTTGACGCTGGAGAAGTGCTGCAGAATATCCGTGGCATTGCCTTTACCCAATTCCTGTCAGAAGACGTTGTGCGCCACCCGCTGGTCGCGCGCATTGTTGACGCATATGAAAAGCGCGACCAAATCCGCTGAACCCTCACCGCGAAGTAAGCCGGCACGGCCGCGTCTCACGCTGTCCGTGCAACGTGCGGTACGTGCAATTGACGCACCCAGCCGTGCCCAGATCATGCATTTTGCGCAGGCATCGCTCGAACGCGATGCCGAAATCACCATCCGTCTGGTCAATGAGCAAGAAGGCCTGGTACTCAACCATGATTATCGTGGCCGCGACTATGCCACCAACGTCCTGACCTTCGTCTATGCCTCAACCCCCGTCATCCATGGCGATCTGGTGCTGTGCGCCCCGGTAGTGCGCAGCGAAGCGCAACAACAAGGCAAATCCGTGATCGCCCATTATGCGCACCTGATCGTTCACGGCGTATTGCACCTGCATGGCATGGATCATGAAAACGATGACGAGGCACATGCCATGGAAGCGCGCGAAACCGCAATTCTCGCGCGACTGGGCTTTGCCGATCCCTATTTAGAAATGGAGCAGATTTAACCTGGCAGAACCCGCCAAATCCAGCTGGCTTGAACGCCTTGGCGCATTCCTGTCGCGCGAGCCGGAAAGCCGCGGCGAGCTGGTGGATATTTTGCACAGCGCCTATCAGCACAACCTGTTCGATGCCGATGCCTTGTCGATGATCGAAGGTGTCCTGCAAGTATCCGAAATTCAGGTGCGCGACATCATGATCCCGCGGGCTCAAATGGATATGGTGGATATTAACGATACGCCTGACTTATTCATTCCCTATGTGATCGAAACCGCACACTCGCGCTTCCCGGTCATCGATAAAAACAAGGACGATGTCATCGGCATCCTGCTTGCCAAGGATTTGTTGCGCCACAACGCAGGAGAAGAATTCAATGTGCGCGAGATGCTGCGCCCCGCTGTGTTCATTCCCGAATCCAAGCGCCTGAATGTACTGCTCAAGGAGTTTCGTGCCAGCCGCAACCATATCGCCATCGTTGTCGACGAATACGGTGGCGTCGCCGGGCTGGTTACCATTGAAGACGTACTCGAACAAATCGTTGGTGACATTGAAGACGAATACGATTTCGACGAAACAGAAGACAATGTCATCCGGGACAAAGCGGGACGTTATCGGGTCAAGGCGGTGACAGAAGTAGCCGATTTCAATACCGTACTGGGCACGCAGTTTTCAGATGAAGAGTTTGATACCGTCGGTGGTCTGGTAGTGAACCAGTTCGGCCACCTGCCAAAACGCGGTGAAGAAATCGAATTCGACGGCCTCAAATTCCACGTGTTACGGGCAGATAGCCGACGCCTGCATACGCTGCTGGTGGAAAAGGCCGCAGGCAACGCTTAATTTGCCGCTTTGGGCGGCCATTTTGTTGTCATGGTTGAAACATATGCCGCCACTGCAGTGATTTCTGCTGGTTTAAGATTGTGGGCGACCACCTTCATGGCAGCTGCATCGGGACGTCCTTCTGTTCTCTGAAACACGTTCAATTGCTTGATGAGATAGTCGGCGTGCTGGCCAGCAATACGAGGGAATTGGGCGCTACCCGCA
>JBDSHM010000290.1:0-4076 GCA_039918495.1 Sulfuriferula sp.
CAAAAATCAACTTTGATCTGGCTGAACTACGCGGTTACCACTACCACAGTGGGGTCGTATTTTCTGCCTATGCGGGTACACACACCAGTGTATTGGCACAGGGTGGGCGCTACGATGAGGTCGGGAAATCGTTTGGGCGCGCACGCCCTGCCACTGGATTCAGTCTGGATTTGCGTGAAATCGCCACGCAATTCTGGCGCGCTCCCGGATCAAAGGGCATTCTTGCGCCTTACCTCAAAAACGCCAAGCTGGCACAGAAAATTCAACAGTTGCGCAGCAGTGGTGAAATCGTCGTCATTGAGCTACCCGGACACGAAGTTGATCGCAGCGAACTCAATTGCGATCGCATGTTGCTCGACAATAAGGGCGAATGGGAAGTCGCCCCTCTGACAAAATAATTTTCGATAAACCGTTTGGATATCAACATGACCAAGAATGTCGTCGTCATTGGCACGCAGTGGGGAGATGAGGGCAAGGGCAAGATTGTCGACTGGCTCACCGATCACGCTCAGGGCGTAGTACGTTTCCAGGGAGGCCACAATGCAGGGCATACCCTGGTCGTGGCCGGCAAAAAAACCGTGCTGCATCTGATTCCGTCCGGCATCCTGCGCGATAATGTAACGTGCTACATCGGCAACGGTGTCGTTGTATCGCCACAAGCCCTGCTTGAAGAAGTCGACATGCTGGAGGCTGCCGGCGTTAACGTGATATCGCGCCTGAAAATTTCCGAAGCTTGTCCGCTGATCCTGCCGCACCATATTGCCCTCGATCAGGCACGCGAACTCGCCAAGGGCGCAGGTAAAATAGGTACCACCGGTCGCGGTATCGGACCTGCATACGAAGATAAGGTAGCACGCCGTGCCATTCGGCTGCAGGACGTATTTCACCGCGAGCGTTTCGCTGCCAAGCTTGGCGAGGTACTGGATTACCACAACTTTGTATTGAAAAACTATTTTCAAGCCGAGCCGGTGGATTTCAATCAATCACTGGAAGAAACCTTGCTGCTGGCCGAACGCATCAAACCGATGGTGGCCGATGTACCACGACTGCTTTACGAAGCCAACCGCGCCGGCAACAATTTACTGTTTGAAGGCGCACAAGGCACGCTGCTGGATATCGACCACGGCACCTATCCTTTCGTCACCTCCAGCAATTGCACTTCAGGTGGCGCGGCTACCGGCGCAGGTGTCGGACCGCATACCTTGCACTATGTGCTGGGTATCACCAAGGCCTATACCACAAGAGTCGGATCCGGCCCCTTTCCGACCGAGTTGTTCGACGACAATGGCCGATATCTGGCAGAGCGCGGGCACGAGTTCGGCTCTACCACCGGACGGGCACGGCGCTGTGGCTGGTTTGATGCCGCGGCATTAAAACGCTCGATCCAGATCAATGGCGTATCCGGTCTGTGCGTCACCAAACTGGACGTGCTCGACGGTATGGAAACCTTGCGCGTATGCGTAGGCTACAATCTGGATGGGGGCTTCTCTGATATCCTGCCGGTTGGTGCAGAAACGCTGGCCAAATGCGAGCCGGTATATGAGGAAATGCCCGCCTGGAAAGAAAGTACCGTGGGTATCAAGCGTTACGAGGATCTACCGGAAAACGCACGCGCCTATCTCAAACGCATGCAAGACTTGTGCGAAGTGCCGATCGACATGATCTCAACCGGCCCCGACCGCGAAGAAACAATTGTGTTACGCCATCCATTTAACTAAGCAATAAAGCCGTATCCATACGTATAGGGATACGGCCATTCAAGGCAATACGAATGACGGAATTCGGGCTGGCAAAGCGGAAAAACAAAAAGGGCAGCTGGCGCTGCCCTTTTGTGTTTGATGCATTTCTAATCTGGTGCCCAGAAGAGGACTCGAACCTCCACAGTGTTGCCACCGCATGGACCTGAACCATGTGCGTCTACCAATTCCGCCATCTGGGCTGGAAAGACGCGCATTATAAATGAACAAGGATACTTGTCAATGAAAACTCCCAAGGCTCACGCCGAAACCACGCACCTTTCCGGCCTTCGTGCGACTGATCCACACCTGGAACGCGAACGTGAACGCTACGAGCATCCGCTACCCAGCCGCGAATTCATCATGGATGTATTGCGCCAGCAAGGCGCGCCACTGCAGCCGGAAACACTGGCAGAATTACTCGATATCACGCCCGAAGAAATCGATCTGTTTGCACGGCGTTTACGTGCCATGGAGCGCGACGGCGAGCTAATGCAGAACCGGCGCGGTGACCTTTGCGTGGTGGAAAAACTCGACCTGATCACTGGACGCGTGGAGGGCCATCCGGAAGGTTTTGGTTTTCTTTCCCCCGAAGACGGCAGCGACGATCTGTTTTTATCCCCGCGCGAGATGCAGAAAGCCATGCACGGCGATCGTGTCATGGCGCGTGAAATCGGCCTGGATCGACGTGGCCGGCGGGAAGGCAAGATCGTCGAAGTACTGGAACGCGCCAATACCCATATTGTCGGTCGGCTGCTTGTGGAACACGGCATCATGCTGGTTGCGCCCGAAAACAAGCGCATCACCCAGGATATTCTTATTCCTGCCGGCAATGAAGGCAGCGCTCAGCCTGGTCAGGTGGTTTCGGTGGAAATAATCGAACAGCCAGCCAAATACGCCAAACCCATGGGCCGCATAGTAGAAGTCCTGGGCAGTTATGCAGACCCGGGTATGGAAATTGAAATCGCTTTGCGCAAGCATTCATTGCCCTATATTTTTCCCGAAGACGTGGAAAAAATTGCCAAAAAGCTGCCCAAGAAAGTACTCAAAAAAGACCACGCCAAACGCGAAGATATCCGACATCTGCCGCTCGTCACCATTGACGGAGAAACCGCGCGCGATTTCGACGATGCCGTATATTGCGAGCCGCAAGGCAAGGGTTACCGCCTGCTAGTCGCGATCGCCGACGTATCGCATTATGTTCAGCCGGGTGATCCGCTCGATACCGAAGCCTATAATCGTGGCAATTCCGTGTATTTCCCGCGGCGCGTCATTCCCATGTTGCCGGAAGAACTTTCCAATGGTTTATGTTCACTCAATCCGCAAGTAGAGCGGCTGTGCATGGTATGCGACATGCAAATCGGTGCCCTCGGTGCCGTCAAGGAATATCGCTTTTACCCCGCCGTCATGTATTCGCACGCACGCCTCACCTACAATCAGGTGTGGGATTGGCTGGAACATCCGCAAAATGCGGGCGGCCATGGCGATTTATTGCCGCAGCTCAACAATCTCTACACGCTTTTCAAGGTGCTCTTGAAAGCACGCGGGCGACGTGGTGCGATTGATTTTGAAACGCTGGAAACGCAAATGGTTTTCAACGACGATAAAAAAATCGAGCGCATCATCGCGGTCACGCGTAATGATGCCCACCGCCTGATTGAAGAATGCATGCTGGCCGCCAACGTGTGCGCATCGGATTTTCTGCAAAAGAAAAAACAGCCCGCTTTGTATCGAATTCATGAAGGGCCCACAACGGAGAAACTGGCCGCTTTGCGCGAATTTATGACTGAATTCGGCTTTGCGCTGGGCGGCGGCGATGACCCGCAGGCCAAGGATTACGCCACGCTGCTGGAAAAAATCAAAGGCCGCCCGGATGCCGCCCTGCTGCAAACAGTCATGCTGCGTTCTCTGCAACAGGCCGTATATAGCCCGGACAGCATTGGTCATTTCGGCCTGGCTTACGAGCATTACACACATTTCACCTCGCCAATCAGGCGCTACCCTGATCTGCTCATCCACCGCGCAATCAAAGCCGCATTGAATGGCGAGAAATATCAGCCGGGCAACTGGGTCGAACTGGGTGGTCATTGCTCAATGACCGAACGCCGTGCCGATGATGCCACACGTGATGTGGAAGCCTGGCTCAAGTGTTTCTATATGCAGGATCGGGTCGGTGAAGAATTTCCCGGCACCATTTCCAGCGTGACCGGTTTCGGAATCTTTGTAGCGCTGGATGGTATTTATGTGGAAGGCCTGGTACATATCTCCGAACTGGGCAGCGATTATTTTCACTTCGACAAGGCACGCCACCAGATAGTAGGTGAGCGCACCGGTACTCGA
>JBDSHM010000291.1:0-3687 GCA_039918495.1 Sulfuriferula sp.
ATCGGACTTGGTTACGCCGGTATCCGCTGCGAGGATGAATACAATGGCGTGAGCATTGGGCAGCAGGTTCAGAGTGAGTTCCGGCTCGGTGCCGATGGCATTCAGCCCCGGCGTGTCGAGGATAACCAGGCCTTTTTCCAGCAGCGGGTGCGGGAAGTTGATGATGGCATGACGCCAGCGCGGAATTTCGACTCGGCCATCTGCATCCACGGTAAGCAGGGCATCTACATCCCCATCGAGGTACAGTCCGTATTTTGAGGCTTCGTCCTTGGATACTTTGCGCGTTTCCCCGACCTGCAGCATGGCTGCCGTCATGGTTTCCGCCGAATCGATATTCAACGGGGTGGTGATCCATTCCTCCGGATAGCGTTTATATTCGGCGGTGGTGACGCTGCTGCCGCGGGTTTCAATAGGTAACAACTGGATGGAAGGGGGGCGTTGCGGGTCATAAAGCAGTTCGGTCGGACACATGGTGGTGCGCCCGGCTGTAGAAGGCAGTAGACGCTGTTTGTAATCGGCAAAAAAGATCGCATTGATCAATTCCGACTTACCGCGCGAAA
Source organism: Sulfuriferula sp. (assembly GCA_039918495.1). GTDB lineage: Bacteria > Pseudomonadota > Gammaproteobacteria > Burkholderiales > Sulfuriferulaceae > Sulfuriferula. Next base: position 561 of record JBDSHM010000291.1, read on the forward strand.
ACTCGGCTACAAAAGCCACATTGAGCCTGTCCTCTGCCAGCCGGTCGAGCAGATGCTGCAAGCGCAGGTCGATCTGGCCATCGTTGATTTCCTGTTCGCTGAGCCAGTCGCGGTAACCTGCGATGCTTTGGGCCAGACGTTCGCGCCAGGCGCTGTAATGCTCGAACTGTTCGACCAGGGTGTTATTGGACATGGTGCGCTCTCCTGAATGGGCGTTTTTGTATTGTGCTGAGCCATTATCGGCTAAATATTTAGCTGCTTCAATGGCTTGTGGATTTAACCGTTTAATTAGAGTCTAGCAAGCCTTATGCCTGCTCATGTCTGGCAATGCTGGCAGAAAAATGTGGAGCGTTGGCCCTGACGAATGTGTTTGATGCCGTGTGTGCATAATCGGCATGATTCTCCAGTGCGCCCGTACACCATATACTGCTGCTGAAAATAACCGGCTTCGCCCGAGCTATTGACGAAATCGCGCAAGGTGCTGCCACCTGCTTCGATTGCGCGTTCCAAGGTAGTGCGGATAGCCGCAGCCAGCTTGACGTAGCGCACCAGCGAGACCCGCCCGGCGGGCGTGGTAGGACGGATACCGGCGTGAAACAAGGCTTCATTGGCATAAATATTCCCTACGCCTACAACGACGTGGTTGTCCATCAGAAAGGTTTTGATGGGTACTTTACGCCCGCGTGAATGGCTATGCAGGTAATGCCCATCAAATAATTCCGAGAAAGGTTCAGGGCCCAGATTTTCCAGCAGGGGGTGACGCAAAACGTCATTTTGTGTCCACAATACGGCACCAAAGCGGCGCGGGTCTCGCAGACGGATACAGGTGCCATTGCCGAGAACCAGGTCAATATGGTCATGAACGCCAGCTGGCGAATTGTTGTCCATGATACGCAGGCTGCCCGACATACCCAGATGCAGAATAATGGAACCGTGCGGTAACGCCATGATCAGATATTTGGCGCGCCGTGTCAGGCCCAGAATGGGTTGGCCAGCGACGAGTTGGGCCAGATTAGCTGGGATCGGCCAGCGCAATTTCGGGTTGCGCACCACCGCAGTAACGATGCGCTGACCGGTACAATGCGGAGCCAGCCCGCGGCAGGTGGTTTCAACTTCGGGCAGCTCAGGCATCAATAAATTAGGCGTTATTATGAAAAAACGTTAGGCGGGATGTTAATTGGCAGCACCAGTCAATTTTAACGCGAAATTTCTGTTCGCGGCGTTTCCATGAAGGATGCGTTGCGTTGCTGATGGATCATAGGAAAGGAAAAAGTCATGCGCATGTTGCACACCATGTTGCGCGTCGGGGAACTGGAGCGCTCGATTCGTTTTTATACCGAAGTATTGGGTATGAAATTATTACGCCGCAATGATTACCCGGAAGGTCGGTTTACGCTGGCATTTGTCGGTTATGGCGATGAATCCAACCATACCGTGCTGGAACTCACCCACAACTGGGATACCCCTGCTTACGATCTGGGAAATGGTTTCGGCCATATCGCGGTCGAAGTGGATGATGCCTATCTGGCTTGCGCCGAGGTCAAGCGCCTGGGCGGTACGGTCAGCCGCGAAGCGGGGCCGATGAAACACGGTACGACAGTGATTGCCTTCGTAGAAGATCCGGATGGCTACAAAATCGAGTTCATACAGAAAAAATCCTGATCCGGTCGGTAAGCCTGAAATGCCGAATTGCGATCATGAGGGTGAACGCAATACCACATCACAATCACTTTGCAGGTGCTGGCCACCGTCCACCGTGATGAGCTGACCGGTAATCCAGCGTTGCTGCAACAGGAACAGCACCGTGTCGGCGATATCGGCTGGTGCGAGCCCGGCCCCCAGTGGAAATGCGGCTTGCGCAGTATGGAAGTCGGCCTCAGTCTGTCCTCCGCTGGGCAGGGTGAGCCCGGGCGCCACGCCATTCACGCGCAATTGCGGCGCCAGCGCCTGTGCCAGGAAAGGGATGCTGGCGGCGAGGTTGAGTTTGCTCAGGGTATAGGCGTAATGATCCGGATTGAGGCGTTGCACTTTTTGATCTACCAACGCCACAAACGCACCCTGTTGTGTGGTATCGGCACATTGTAACCACGCGCTGGCAGCGGCGACAAAACTGTCATAGTTAATGCGGCGGTGCGCTTCGATGGCTGCCCATGAGCTGCTAGCGGCGGTGTCATGTTCAAACAGGGAGGCCGCATGCACCAATGCTCCCGGTAGCCGTCCGCAGTGCTCACGCAACCGTGGCCAGAGATCCAGCCATACGGCGGGATCGGCAATGTCTTGCTCGATGATGTGTACGGACTGGCCGGATGCAGCCAATTCATTGAGCGCGGTACTGGGTTTACGTACCAGCGCAAGAATTTCCCAGTTGTTTTCCAGCAGCGTCCGGGTGATGGTCAGACCGAGGCGCTTGCCCGCTCCGGTGACCACGGCGAGTGGGCGCTGCTGGTTCATGTCGCGTCCCGGCTGGTGCGTAGCTGTTGGTATTCCGCGCGCGTTACGCGTAAACCGACACCGACCGCATTGGCTTGCGCGATGACATTGGGTTTGAGAATTTCGACATCGATCCGGGTGACGCGAGTATCGGCAAAACAGAATTCCGCCACATCGAACAGCAGGGTTTCCACCAGCTCGGTATGCGGACGATCTTTCCAGGCGTGGACGAAATCGCACATGCGCGAGTAGTCCAGGCATTCTCCAATTTCGTGCGGGCGATATGGCAGCATCGCTTCAGCCTCAACGTTGACAATCACGGTTTGCGGCGTCTGATATTCGAAATCGCAGATGCCGACATACATTTCCACCGCAATGCCACGAGCAATCATGCGCAGCGACATGACGTCAGCGCCTATTTGATGACAACTTTGGTGGGGCCATCTATGGCTTCCAGTGCAGCTTTGGCCTCGCTGCCATCGATTACTGCGCGGATGCCGGGCAGGTAGCGATTAGCGCATTCCATAGCGAATACCAGCAGGGTTTTCACCATGGTTTCACTCAACTCGCCGCCGCTGACATCGATACTGTTTTTGAAGTTCATCTCGCCATCGTTCATGTCGATTTCCCAATTTCCCAAGGGCAAACCATAGTTGGCGCGGGTGAGAAATTCCGCCACGACGGGGATGCGTTCGAT
>JBDSHM010000292.1:0-1654 GCA_039918495.1 Sulfuriferula sp.
AAAAAGTCAGTTCGGCAATAATGCCGCGTGCGGCGGTGATGCGCAGGATCGATTCAGCAAAGTTCATGTCGCCCACCCAGACCGGCGCCATATGGGGATGGCCCGCTTGATCAACATAGCGAATCGCCACCGGGCAGAGAAGTGAATGGCTGCTGCATGCGGCCTGCAGCAGCGCCGGTTTGAATGGATTGAGCGCGCTGCCGTCGCCCGTAGTGGATTCGGGAAACAAGGCAACGTTATCGCCAGCCTGCAGCAGCTCGGTAAAGAGCGCGCTAATCCGTCCCACATCACGGCGTCGTTCACGCTCGATAAACAGTGTGCCGGATTGCGCCGCCAGCCAGCCCAGTACCGGCCATCCGCGTACTTCGGACTTGGCAACAAAATGGGCCGGGCACTGCGCAAGTACCAGAAATGGATCCAGCCAGGATAGATGATTGGCGACGAACATGACGCCGCCAGCCATTTCCGGGATGGGGCCGGATATACGCGTACGGATCCCCAAAGTGGCGAGCAAAGTGCGTGTCCAACGCATCGTCAAAGCCTGGCGAAGCATGCGACTTGCCCACGGAAATATGCCGGCCAGCATCAACAAGCCCATCAAGACCACTAAAACGGTGCCAACCAGACGCAATACACGCAACATCAGCCGCTTCCATCGAGCGAAAACCCAATTGTGCCCGGAGCGCCGCTCGATTGCAGCCTTATTTGTTCATGAAGTGGCGCGCATAGTGCTGATTCATCTGCTTGATGGAGAGCAACAGCATCAGATCAGCGGTATTGAAGTCCGCATCCCAGGCCGGTTCGCCGCATACATAGGCGCCCACGCGCAGATATCCTTTGATGAGCGGTGGCGTAACCACCTGGCGATCACCATCGAGCTGGTCCAGCGCCAGCGGGTGGCGCGGAAATACGTGCCATTCCACCGGCGCCATGCGGGTTTGCGCCAACGTGTTGTACAGGCTGGCTGCCGTATGGCCACCATCATCCATGCCTATGCTGGCACAGCCAATCAGATAACTGTAGTTGCGTGCGCGCAGATAATCCGCCAACCCTGACCACAACAATGTGATGACCGCCCCGCCGCGATAGTCCGGGTGCACGCAGGAGCGGCCGATTTCAACCATGCCGGGGCGCAAGTGCGCCAGCCGCGTCAAGTCGAATTCCTGCTCGGCATAGTAACCGCCGATCTGCTTGGCGCGATGCGGCGCGAGAATACGGTAGGTACCGATGACTTCACCGCTACTATGGTCGCGGACCAGCAGGTGATCGCAAAATTTGTCGAATATATCTTCGTCCACACCGGCCTCGCGCGATGTCAGTCGTGCGCCCATTTCTTCGGCAAAAATCTTGTAGCGCAGGCGCTGCGCTTCGCGTATCTCGCCAATATCGCGGGCGAGGGATACACCGAGACGCGGTTTGCTGCGGGCTTGGGTATGGATTTGTGAGTCAAGCATGCTGTGCACTCCATTTTAGTGATTATGGAATGCACGATAAGGTGTGTAAGTGACGCAGAAATGACAAACAAATGAAAATTCGGTGATGCGAAACAGGCGCAAGCCTGCGCTTGTCTCACCGAATGAGGATTAAAAATCAGCGGGTGACGCGAGTGGTGCCGCCTTCACTCAACACGCGCACGCGGTCACCGCGACGAAAA
>JBDSHM010000293.1:0-4920 GCA_039918495.1 Sulfuriferula sp.
TCGATTGAGCAAGTAAGCCCTGGTAACAAACAGTCTATTTCTGCCGGGTCCTGCAAGACCCTATGTGACACCTGAAGGAATCAGTCAACAGGTTTCAGTTAAAGAATGGAAAGATATGCCGATGCTATTGTTGATCGCCAACAACCCCATCTCGTAGTGGGCAAAATTTAATCAGGCAGAACGCTGCCAATACATAAAACGCTGTCAACAAGGTGTACAACATGAGTTCAGCTCAACAAGAAATCGATGAACGCACAAATCTGGCGGGCTCCAACAAATTTGAATTGCTGCTGTTTAAACTCGGCAGCAGTGCCGGTAGTGATCGAGCAGAATTATTCGGTATCAATGTATTCAAGATCCGCGAAATCGTGGCGATGCCAGAGATTACTGTCGTCGCCGGTGCGTCTCCGCATTTGCTCGGCGTGGTGAATCTGCGCGGGCAGGTTATTTCGGTGATTGATCTGCCTGCAATTATGGGGTGCCAACCCAAGACCGGCCTCAATATCATGCTGGTGACTGAGTTTGCGCGCACCACACAAGCATTTGCCGTCGAGTCGGTTGAAGATATCGTGCGGCTGGACTGGGGCCAGGTCCTCTCGGCGGAAGCCAGTGCGGCAGATGGCCTGGTCACCAGCATCGCGCGGCTGGATGGCAATACCGATCGTTCCCGTTTGGCGCAGGTGCTGGATGTGGAGACCATATTGCGTACTCTGTCACCGTCCAACGGATCGGATGTAAACCCCGAAACAATCGGCCCGAAAATCAATCTCAAACCCGGCACGATTGTCCTCGCCGCCGATGACTCCATCGTCGCGCGCGCCTTGATCGAGCAAGGTCTGGAAGCGATGGGCGTCCATTACATCATGACCAAAACCGGGCAAGAAGCATGGGATCATCTCCAGTCAGTTGCACGTGTAGCCGAGGCTGAAGGCAAGCCGGTGTCCGACAAGATCGCACTGGTGCTGACCGACCTGGAAATGCCGGAAATGGATGGATTTACGCTGACACGAAACATCAAGCAGGACACGCGCTTCCGCGGGATTCCGGTGGTAATACATTCGTCGCTTACCGGCAATGCCAATGAAGACCACGTAAAGAATGTCGGGGCGGATGCCTACGTGGCGAAATTCGTGGCGCAGGAATTGGCCGCCACCATGCGTAAGGTGCTGACGCAATCGTAGTGCTACGTCAGTGTAGGGATGTGAGTTGAAGTTGTTGCGGCTTGAGCATGTTGAAACCCGGGCTATTAAAACTTGGCTAGCTTGTTCAGTCTGAATCGCCCCGGGAATCGTAGAGGCTGATTGGGTTAAGTTAGTTCACGGCAATGGCCTGCTGGGCGGTATTTCCGCTGCCAATGGGGGCTCAGCCCGGCGCAAGTCAACACCGTGTTCCCCGACGCGATGACAGGAGATTTGCAACTGATCTGATCACGCCGTAGCGTCCGGTGGAATGGCTGGATGGGCACCGTCGGCGACCTCGTGGTATCGAAAGCAGTCCGTCATGTGATCGTTTACCATGCCGACCGCCTGCATGAATGCATAGAAATGGTCGGCCCCACGAAGTTGAATCCGCGCTTTTTCAGATCCTTGCTCATCATCTCGGACACCTTCGTTTGGGCTGGCACATCCGTAATGCATTTCCATGCGTTCTGGATGGGAATACTGTCCACGTAGCGCCACAAATACGCGTCGAGAGAACCATACGACTGCTGGATATCGAGAACCCCCTGCGCATTCTTGATGGTCGATTCGATCTTGAGGCGATTCCGTACGATGCCGGGATCAGCCATGAGACGGGCAACATCGTGTGGCGAGTATCTCGCAATGCGCTCACAGTCAAACGCATGCAACGCCTTTCTGTAGTTTTCCCGTTTTTTCAATATTGTCAGCCAACTCAAACCGGCCTGTGCGCCTTCCAGAATCAGGAATTCAAACAGGCGTCGGTCGTCATGAACAGGGCGACCCCATTCGTCGTCATGATAAGCAACGTATAAAGGGTCGCTGCCGCACCATCCGCATCTTTTTTTCATGATTTATTTGGATACCCAACGCCGCGTTGAGGCGCGCAAGGCAGGAATACAGCAGAAACGGTACGCTGGCCAACCGTGTTGGTCTCGATCGCGCAGTTAAGAGACTTCATGACGATTTCTTTTGTGCTTCGCGGAGGATGTCATATGCACTCTTTACATTCGTTATGCCGTAGTAGGTGTTTTTTCTTTTCAAGGAGTCTGTAATGAACCGACCAAAGATAAAGTAGATACCAACGACGACGAAGGCACTCCCGAATAAAAGAAAAAATGTGGGTGCCCCTACTGTATAAACGCTATATTCCCAGAACATGGCGAAACCGCCCCAAAGAAGGCTAAAGGGAATCATGAAGGCATCAGCTCCACGCAAGGCAACACCTTGTTTGGGCCGACCCGTCCACAAAAGTGATTCACCGGACGAAAGCTCTCTTTGCAGTTTTTGTGTGGTTTCGTGTTCCATGTTCTCTTAAGTTCCAAAATGTTTGACTTAAGCGGACCGCCGTAGGAGGTTCGCGTGAATGATGGGTTATGCAGCTTCACGGGGACGCCTCCTACAGCCGTATAGCTTTCCACTCCAACCCCGTACTGTTATCCATCCAAGGCCAACCAGCCACGCGATGCTAAGAACCATTTCAAGCAGGTGGTCAATTGTTGTGCACCTGTACATCCTTGTGCAATCGCTCGTAGAGACCACGTTAGTGATAATTCCGAGCGCTACGGTGGCCAATATCCAATACAAGGCAATGATGACAATGCGGCGCCAACCGGGAGGATAAATATATGCATCACTATCGCCAGTACGCTCTGACAAAATTTCGTAGGCCGGCAAGCCTGTCGGGTCTTTGTGAACAACTATTGATCCCGCGAGCAGATCATGTACCGCCTGATGCTTGGTTGTAGTCAGAACGAAAATAAACGATAGCCACCCAAACACTAACTTCACAACGAAGCGGATAGTGGCGGCGAAAATATTGATATTGCCCGAGCCATCTCTTTTCACTACCCGAATACCCAACATATGGTGGCCGACTGTACCGCCAGTGAACGCTACTAAGCCGGGCTCAAGAACAAGTATTGGTATAAGAATGAGCATGGCCTTCCCATACTGTGCTGCTACGTCCAATGCGCCACCAATGATAAGTGTTCCAAAGACCACTATAGGAAGTAGGATTGAGTCGATGAGGATAGCGCGGACTCTTTTGATCAGTCGCGAATAGGTAATGGTAGTCATGAATTAAGCTGTACTAACGAGAAGGTAATTGGCCTCACGCGGCCTTATACGCGAGGCACGGCGACCAAAGGGAGCGGTGCTGACCGTCGTGTCAGACATTGATGAATTTTTTTGACTGCACTTGTCATTTTCTCTTCCATGTTGCCGTTCCCTCAACGCAAGAGAAATGATGGTCTTCATAGCTATAAATCGCAGAGTTGTAATCTCTGTATTTTTGAATAGTTAACTTTTCGTCATGATCGTAGTTGCTCTATCCACAAAGTTCCGTTGCGCGCTGCTGCCAGTATTTCAATGCATCTTGTGGCGAGGTAAGCGCATTTACCAAATACGTTACTCGAGAAACACTATCCCCGGTTTTTTTATCCGTTTAGCTCAATCCATCCCATGTGGTTTTCTTCCGATATGTCGTCACACATCCTGAAAAAATTGCTGCAACCAAGACGGCTGAGACAAATAATTTTGAATTTATGGACATAGTTTCGAAGCTTCCATTCCGGAGAGATTTGAGATGCCTAATCGTTATTCAAGTGACTCATTGGGCCTGACATGCATTAATATTGAGACAGCTATCGTTCTGAATAAACGAATCGATTCTTATGAGTATTTTGTTTTCTGTCCCGTTCTTATTTTATGGAAAGAAAGACCGGTGGCAGGTGAATTATGCTCTCCACTTCGAATGGCTGCCAAGTCCTAATTAGTGCTGCCGATGATCAATGTAACTGACTATCCCTTGGCCGGATCAGATGTTCGTCGCTTCTGCGCTGTGGTTTATTTGAATGTCTGCTTTTCAGCAGGGGGTCTGCAATAGGCAACATATCAAAGGATCACTGCCGAACCATCCGCATTTTTTTCATGTTTTATTGGGGTGCCCGATAATTGAGTTAAACGGCTCCGTGCTTATTTTCTCAAGCACGACGTATGCGGAAAATGTGCGGACGCTTTTCATCATTTTTTGTTCTCCGATGATGAGCCTTAGTAGTGATGCCCACCATGGAAGCGGGAATTTTCGGTTATGTCTGGCTGCCTCATCGTAGAGATATTTCATTTCTTTTTGAGTCCAGCCGCATTGTTCAAAAAAAGAAAACCAGTTCGCAGGAAAAAACAGAAATGGTGAATTACCTAACGACTTTTTGAATCTTGGCGACTTATATCGCGGATAAACTTCAGGTGAATAATAGTCTGTAATCCATAAGCCAAAATTTGATCGGTCCTTTATATCAATGGCCAGGCTGGCAACTGCATTTTCATCAAGATAAGGTATGACGCCCTCGGTTAAAATAATTGCGGGGCCTATTCGAGAATTCAATTCGTCGAAGATCCGCATCCTTTCAAGTTGATTCGACAGATCCATCCCAATTCTTTCCAGTTTGCAGTTTGGTTTTTCATCTTTAAGTTTTTCATTCTTCCGCTCAATTATTTTTGGAAAATCAATTTCTATCCATTGAGTTTTTTGAGGTAGCGAGAGACGATATGGTCGGGTATCAAGGCCTGCCCCAAGATTGATGACGGCTTTGTAGCCTTGGTTTATATATTTCAGAATAAATTCATCAATCAAGGGTGTGCGAATGGTAACGGACCAATAGGCATATTTCGAGAAGGCCTTCATGGAGCTCGAAACCCGCTTTCCGTGTTCCCCCGTCAATATTTTTGCAAGCGGATCATG
>JBDSHM010000294.1:0-1684 GCA_039918495.1 Sulfuriferula sp.
GAATTTGGCATCAAAACCAATGTGAAGATTTTGTACTTTACCCAGTTGCTTGGTCTGGCTATGGGGTTATCAGCACGTAAACTTGGGGTACATGAAAACGTCAGCGATTCGCTGGACTTTCTGCATGCCAAAGGCGTAGTCTGAACATACAAGCGCGGCTTGGCCGCATTCTGCGAGCCAAAATAAATTGGGCGCGTACACCGCGCCCAATTTATTTTAAGCCAGTTATTTAGCCAACCAATATACGCGCCATAACACAACAATATGGAATGCAATGGCTGTGAGTTCCGATCGGAACTTTACTATGATGATCAATACCAAATTTGGGTCCGGCGTGAAGAAGACGGTAGCCTTACCGTGGGAATGACGGATATATCTCAGACGGTTGCGGGGAAAATTCTGCACGTGCGTGTGCGTCGCCCGGGTACATTGCGACCGATAGGTAAGCCTGTCGCGACAATTGAGAGCGGAAAATGGGCGGGGCCGGTGCCAAATGTATTCGACTGCGTGATAGAAGAAGCCAATCATAGCGTCCTGGAAGATCCGAATCTATTGAATATCGAACCTTACGAGGCATGGATCGCACGAGTGAGACCTTCTGGCAGTGTGGAAGATGCCTTGTCCCTGATGCTGACTGGAGATGCAGCACAGGCTGGGTATTGCGAACGAGCCCGACGTGAAGATATTCATTGTGAACGAGGTGCGCGCTAATGGCAGACAGTCATTATCTGGATAATGAAGAAAAATCGGTTGTGATTGTGATGACAAGTGGACCTTCCACGCCACACCGCTGTGCGACACCATTTTATATCGGCGCAATATTGGCTTCGATGGATTCCGATGTTCACATTTTTTTTACCATGGAAGGCGTAATGCTGGCGAAAAAAGGTGTGGCTGAAAATCTGGCTGCGATGAAGGATGGTAAAACCATACTAGAATTTATTCGCGATGCGAAAGCGGCTGGAGTAAAATTACACCTGTGCAAGCCGGCGATGCCGGGTTACGAGTTGGATGTCGGCGATATCATTGCTGAAATAGATGAGATATCCAATGCGGGTGCCCTTGCTGATTTGATTTTGAGTAGCGACAAATCGATGTATTTCTGATTTTTTGCGGTGCGCTAGAATTTCGTTTAAAAATGTTGTGAAATCGTTTGCAAATTTATATTTGCAGACAACTGAAATGTTTGATTGAATTTTCATTCCGAGGAGAAATGAGCATGGCAACAGTACGCGGTTGTAATTTACCCGACGATCTTTTCTATAACGTTGACAACAATGTATGGGCGCGACGCGAAGCGGACGGCACCCTTACTATTGGCATGACTTCTTATGCTTGTTCACTGGCTGGCGAGATCGTGTCCTATACGCCGAAAAAAGTAGGCAAATCAATTGAACAAAACAAATCGGTGTGCACCGTTGAATCCGGCAAGTGGGTCGGTCCCGTGAAAGCACCCGTTACCGGGGAAATTCTGGCGACCAATCCTGATGTGGCTGCCAAACCGGGGAACATCAATGCAGATCCATACGGCAGTGGCTGGCTAGTGAAAATGAAACCCAGTAATTGGGATGGTGAATCCGGCACACTGACTACGGGTGGTGCAGTTGCAACCAACTTTGAAACCAAAATGGGTGCGGACGGCTTCGGCGGCTGCTAACCAAGCTGTAAGTGATTCATAGGGGGC
>JBDSHM010000295.1:0-8008 GCA_039918495.1 Sulfuriferula sp.
AACCATCCCCTGCGTCTGGGCGTTATTCTCCAGCACCGAATGGGCCACCACCCGGTTGCGACCTGCCTGTTTGGCGTGATACAGCGCTTTGTCTGAGGCTGTGACGAGTGCATTGAATTCCAGTCCGACATGGTTTGAGTCTGCTACGCCGATACTGATGGTGCTTTGCAGGACTGCGCCGCCGAATTCCATGGTCAATGCGGCATAGGCCTCGCGCAGGCGGTCGGCCAATAGGCCGGCTTTTTCTTCGGTGGTGGCGGGTAGCAGGATACAGAATTCTTCGCCGCCATAGCGTGCAAAGTAGTCTTCGCGGCGGATGGATGCCTGCGCGACGGCAGCCAGGCGTTGCAGGACTTGATCGCCCACTTGATGGCCGCTGTGATCGTTGATTGATTTGAAATGATCCACGTCGATCATCATGATTGCCAGCGTTTCGCCGTTGCGAGTGCAACGTGCCTGCAGGCGAACGGCTTCTTCTTCCAGACCGCGCCGGTTGAGTGCGCCGGTCAGGCCATCGCACAATGCAATTTTTTGCATATCCGTAATGAGCCGATAGTTCAGCATCAGGATGAAACCAAAGGTCACGCACATCAGGATCAGGCTGAAAAAAAGAAATCTCATCGGCATGAAAGGCACCTGTGCATAGACGCCTGAAAAAGTGCCAGCTGGTGCCAAATAGACTGTTGCCACCCGTATCATAGCGGCCGCAGAAAGGACTGCAAAAGATGCGCCGGTAAACCAGTAGGCGGTCCGCAACGGTTGCTCGATACGAATGAGCAGGGCGCGCGCGCAGAGCAGGTTAATCAGGGCGAATGCCAGGGAATTGGTGATGGCGCGCGCATCGGCATTATGGTCAATGAGCGTGAACCAGATGCTCAAGGCCGAAGTGACGCCTACAATCAGCAGCGGAATGCGCCAATCGAGGCGTTTCCCCTTGAATGCCTGGATGCCGACAAATTGCAATCCGCTGGCTGTCATGATCAATACAACGCCCAGCACGATCAGCCAACCGCTACTGGTGGGCGTTAGATCTGCAAAGGTGGTGAAGCTGGCAAAGCTATAGCATAAGCTCGCCAGCGCCCAAAGCCATACTCCCCGAATATTGCCTGCATGTAACCCCGCCAATGCCAGAAGCCCAGCAAGCAGTAGGGTCAGTATGGAGGTCAGGAGCATCAATGTGTGAAGATCCAGGATCATTTTTATTTCTATGCCCCGTATTTATTGAGCAACATTATGCGGCAACAGAGCCATTTTGTTGCACTCTGAATTATCGCCATTTTCATCTTCGCAGTATCTTCAATTGTAAATGTGAGTTGCTATGCATTGAATTTGGCGAGAGATGAGGTTTATTGAAGCGTCTGCACAAAAATGTAGCGCACCTGAGCATCAAATTGGGGCGAATATTAGTACGTAATTAAATTTTACTTTAAGAATGTTAAAAATTTCATGGATTTAACGGTGAAATTTTTTCTTGGTCCGTTATTTGCTCATCTGTCGAGTTGTCGACTTTACCGCTTAATCACAATGAAAAAAAAAGCTCAAAAAAACATGCTGGCGATGGATTTGTTTTATCTTGCTCAATTTATGCGCGGCCTGCATGAGAATCAACGCAAGCTGAACGAGATCAAGTCTGCGTACGACAATTTGGCGTTATTGGGACAGTTGCTGTGTGCTGGGACCGATATTACGGGCATGCGTACAGACTTCAACGAATTAGCGAGTGTCTTGATCACACAATTGACACAGGAATTGCGCAAGAAGGCAATATTGGGTTTGAAGTCCAACGCCAAAGTTGCCATAGATATCTTGGTCCGTAATTTGTTTGAACGCACAGCTGATATTGGATTCCTGGCAATGGACAGTGATATACGTTCATTCGCGGAGGCGGCAGAGCATGATGGGGACGCCGCTGTAGATCCGAAAAAAGCGGATGCGATACACGCGCGTTTCAGTGAATATGTACGCAAGTATTCAGTTTATTACAACATTATCCTGCTCGCTCCCGATGGCCGTGTGCTGGCTCAGTTGGATAGAAACAATCCAGTGACTGTGAGTAAGGATCGGTTAATTGAAGACGCGCTGGGTACGGATCTGCCTTACGTAGAAACATTTCGTAAAACGGATTTGCTTCCCGCAGAATCGTCTCCGCTGATTTATTCAAGCCGTGTCATGTCCGAGGATGGCAACCGTCCCATCGGTGTTTTGTGTTTATGTTTTCGTATTCAGGACGAATGCCAGCGTATTTTCAGGGGGCTGGTGACAGAAGATGACTGGACGGTCGTCATCATCCTGAATGCAGATGGGAGCGTCATCGCCAGTAGCGATATTTATCAGTTTCCGATAGGCGCCCGTGTCGATTCGGGAGTGGATGAAGAATGTCGCATCCTGCGCTTTTCGGGACGCGAATACCTCGCTTCAACATGCGAAACCTCCGGTTATCAAGGCTATATGGGACCGGGTTGGCTGGGACTTTCGCTCGCGCCACTTAATCATGCATTTGAATTGACTGCAGCGCAGGAACTGGAGAAAGTACCGGCGCACCTTCTGCAAGGGGTACTGGAAACCACCACCATATTTACATCCGAATTACGCGATACCCCTATACATGCAAGCCGTATCAAGCGTGAACTGGATCGTGCTGTATGGAATGGCAATATGTGGCTGACGCGGGACAGCTATGCCTTGAATACCGCTTTTGCAAAAGTGCTGCTTCGTGAAATTGGCAGTACAGGCGTGCATACCTTGAATGTGTTTAACGAGGCCACTGCCAATTTGTATGAAACGGTGGTTTCTTCCGTACTGCATGACTGTTCATCTCAGGCGGCGCTTGCCATGGATATCATGGATAGAAATCTGTATGAACGCGCAAACGATTGCCGCTGGTGGGCTTTGACAAGTGCCTTCCGGCATATTTTGCAAACTAAAACGAGTGGCGACGAGCTGCAAAGAAGACGCCTGACCCGCATACTGCGTGCTATCAATGGGCTATACACCGTATATTCGAATTTGGTGGTTTTCGATGAATCGGCACGTATTGTCGCTGTTTCCAATCCGGCGTATGCCGATTTGATAGGCCATACGCTTCGGGCAGATTGGGTCCATCAGACGCTGAATTTGCCGGATACGCAAAGCTATGCCGTGTCGGCCTTTATGGCTACGCAGTTATATGCGAACCATCCAACCTATGTATATTCCGCAGCGATCCGAGAGCCGGAGAGGGGCAATGCAGTCGTTGGCGGTATTGCGATTGTCTTTGATTCCACCCCGCAATTCGCCGCGATGCTTCAGGATGCACTGCCACGCAAGGAAGACGGTTCAATAGTTGAGGGAGCTTTTGCCGTATACGCAGAACAGGATGGACGCATTATTGCGAGCACGGATGACACATTGGCGCCGGGTACACAGCTCGAAATCGGCCGTGAATTTTTCGAACTCGAAAACGGCGAGAGTTATTCAAACATCGTGATATTCCGCGAGCGTTATTATGCTGTCGGGTCGCGGATGTCCATGGGATATCGGGAATACAAAGGAGACCGCGATCCCTATCGAAACGACGTACTGGCCTTGGTGCTGGCACCGCTTTCTGCACAGATTGCTCAGTCCGACAGTCGCCCCTATCTGCATAGCGTCAAATCCGAACATCGAGCTGTGTATCGTGCCAATGGCGAAGATGTGATCGAAATAGCCACATTCTATATCGGTGAGAACTGGTATGGCATGCGATCAAATTATGTTTTGGAAGCGATAGAGGGCCACGCAATTATCCATATTCCAGGAATGCCGGATTGGGTCAGCGGCTGGGTGATGTATGACGACCAGGCAATCATGGTATTCGATCTTTCCAGTTTTTTACCGGGTAATTCGCAAATCGGGAAGTCAAAACAAATCATTGTAATTAATGTGGCCGAAAATAAGACCAACTACGGATTGCTGGTGGATGAGCTGGGTGAGATTCCGGAAATTCCTGCGGCACATCTTGAACCATTAGCAGGCATCATGGGGTGCAGCGATGCCCTGATAGAAAGCCTGGCCAAGCCGCCGGATGACCGAACGGATGCTCACATATTATCGATCCTATCCGCAGAGCGAATATTGCAACGGCTGACAGGTTTGAATACACCCGATCTGGAGAGAGCCAGTAATGATGGGTTTGCCGCTTCCGCTTGAAGCATGATGTTCACAAACAGGAATGAGTACACCACAATGAGCCTTTGTATCATATCGAATCCAGAATACCCGCAACTTTCACTCGATGTGATTGAGTCCTCGGTCACGCAAAATGACAATCGCGTGCATGGACAATTCGCTGGACTCAAGTTAACCAGTGCTTTCCAACCGGTATTCAGCATTACGCATCGCAGGCCGGTTGGGTACGAGGGATTGCTGCGTGCATTCGACTCCAAAAATCAGCCAGTTTCACCCCTGGATATATTTCACGCGATTCATGTTGAATCCGAAGCCATTGCGCTGGATCGGCTATGCAGAAATCTGCATCTCCGAAATTTTCTGGGTATGGCGGATGAGACAAGCTGGATATTCATTAATGTGAGTCCCCAGGTTATTGTCAACGGGAAACACTATGGTGCGTATTTTGCGTGCCTGCTTCAGCGATACGATATTCCGCCCCATCGCGTTGTAGTCGAAATCCTCGAAGGCGAAATTTACGATGAGTCTTTGTTGGCTGAGGCCGTCGGCTATTACAAGGAGTTGGGTTGCCTGGTGGCCATTGACGATTTTGGCGCCGGCCATTCCAATTTTGAGCGTATCTGGCGCATCGCTCCGGACATTATCAAGCTGGATCGGTCCGTGATTCATCAGGCCGCCCAAAACCGTACTGTTGCACGCGTATTGCCCAATCTGGTGAATTTAATCCACGAGTCGGGCAGCTTGGCACTCATTGAGGGTGTCGAGACAGAAGACGAAGCGCTCATCGCCATGGATTCAGGGGTCGATTTTGTGCAGGGATTCTATTTTGGAAAACCCGCGGAGAAACTTTTTTCTATTGAGGCCATGGATGATCGTATTGCGGAGCTTTGCGACAAATTCAAAATGTATACAGACAATCAGGAAACCAGGCAGCAACGCGAACTTGAACACTATATACAGGCCTTCAAGCGCTCTGCAAAGCTCATTCAGTCGGGCATTTCACCGGAACAGGCATGTTCGGACTTTCTCAGTCGGGAGAGAGCCGAACGATGCTTCATGCTGAATCAGGAAGGCAAGCAGTTAGGTAAAAATATCGTTTCGCAATTCCGCGCCAATAAAAGCGATCTGCGTTTCCTGCCGGTATCCAATGCTGAAGGTGCCAACTGGTCCAGGCGGCACTATTTTCGACGTGCGATCAATAATCCGGGAGAAGTCCAAACTACGCGCCCCTATCTGTCTGTAGCGGAAGCGAATATGTGCATTACCCTGTCCATTGCGATTGAAGCGAAAGATGACGTGAAGGTTTTTTGTTGTGACCTGGATTGGTTAAACACTTGAAGTGTACGAACTATGAAACGCAATATCATTGATCACAACTATTGGTCACTGGCAGCCCTACTGAGTGCCTTGCTCACCGTGGCGCTCATGATTCATCTATCGAATAGATGGACCTGGGTCAATATTCCCGTTCATTCAGTGATCGAAACAACCGGCGCATTCGCGGCATTGATACTGGCGGCGCTCTTGTCATTCCTGCATACCGATCATACCCCCTCTTACCGGCTCAGCACGGCGATGGGGCTGGCGGCAATGGGGATGCTGGACTTGCTTCACGCCGCTGTCTTGCCAGGTGCGGCCTTCATCTGGCTGCATGGATTGGCCACTGCTTTGGGCGGATTGTTTTTTTTAGGCGTGTATTTCAAAAATTGGCGGTTTGACGATAGAGCACGCTTTGCGCTTCCGATATTTGCGGCTGCGATTGCGACCATATCCGGTGTGTTGGTTACCCGATATACAGCAATCTTGCCGGACGCCATACAGAATAAGCAATTTGGAGCGGGAGCTTTGCTGATCAATGTGCTTGGCGGCATGATGTTTCTCGTGGCTGCGCAACGATTTTATTCAATCCATCATGCCCATCCATCTACCGAGGCTCGGCTTTTTGCGTTAATGAGCCTGATGTTCGGACTTGCCGGCTTGGCCTTTCCATTTTCGAATCTATGGGATGCCACATGGTGGATGTGGCACATATTGAGACTTGTAGCCTATGGCCTCTCGTTGGGATATGTGGCGGATCTGTTTTTGCAGATATTCAAAAAACTGAAGGATAACGAAGCGTTGTTGCGAACTGTACTGGAAAATCTGGATAGCGGAATTGTGACAGTGGATGCCAGTGGGATCATTTTATCCTGCAACCCGGCGGTAGAAAGAATGTTCGGTTATTCGAGCGGTCATCTGGCTGGCCGGGAAATGAAGGTATTAATGCGAAGTTACTGCGACAGCACCCACGGTCAACGGGCGGATGGTTCCTGCTTTCCGATGGACATGGATCTGAGTTTGGTCACCCATGGAAATCAGGTCTATATACTGCAGATCATCGATATTACCGAACACAGAATGCGTGAACAGCAACTGAGCCATCAGGCACATCACGATACGCTTACACAACTGCCGAACCGGCTGTTATTCATGGACAGGCTATCGCAAAGTATTGCGCAGGCGCATCGGCATAAGCAGATATTCGCCGTGATGTTTCTGGATTTGGATAATTTCAAATTGATCAATGATCGATTGGGTCATCTGGCAGGCGATCACTTGCTGGCGCAAGTCGCTCAACATCTGAATCTGTGCATTCGTGAAGGCGACACCGTGGCGCGTTTAGGGGGTGATGAATTCGTACTGATTGTGTTGGACATCAACACCATTGAAGATTGCGAGACGGTGGCCAAAAAAATTCTGGGTGCGATTTCCCGCGATTTTGAACTGGCCGGCAAAGTCTATCCGATTACCTGCAGTATCGGAATCAGTCTGTATCCGCTGCATGGCACGGATGCAGAAGCGCTGATTATCCACGCTGATACAGCAATGTATCAGGTGAAAATGAAAGGGCGGAACAACTATTGTTTATATGATGCCCCAGAGCAAATCGAATTTTCCGATTTTCCATTCGCATAATGGAGTGGCAAAAGAAGGGCCATGAATACTCAGTACCCAGTCTGCAAATTATTCAAGTGATATCCTGGTTATTCTGCGGACAGTAATCGCACGATTGCTTTGCATTCGGCTATTTTCTGCATATCCTGATGTCATTCCGTTATTTTCATCCAGTGTATGCCCCTATTCCCGATCAGAAACAATACGGTTTTTTGCGTACCGCCAAATTTGAATACGGTGTATTCATCGTCTGAGTGGTGCGGCAGATGATGGATTGGAAACAGGCTCAATTCAGGGATCGGGTTTAGTCAATGCGCAGTGCCATACTGGCTTTTGTTGCGGGGGTGTATTTTTTGCAACAGCAGGCCGTTTTGCCGGATATGGCCTGGGCATGGGGACTGCCATTATTGTTCAGTGCCTACTGGTTGCCACGCAACAGAATGCTTGGGGCATTGCGTCAAGGCTTATTGCTCGGGGCACTGTTTGGCGCGGGCTTCCTGTTTGCTGCAGCTGTTGCGGAACAACGCATGCAGAATGCGCTGCCGACAGCGTGGGAAGGAATGGATATTGCACTGAGTGGTGTCGTGGCCAGTCTGCCGGTTAAAACCGAACATGGCCGACGTTTCGAATTCGATGTCGAGCATGTCATTACCCCCGGCGCGCATGTCCCACATCATATCCAGCTCAATACTTACACCACCTCTTTTAATGGAAAGCCTTTGCCCGATGCGCCGCACGTGCATGCGGGAGAGCGCTGGTATTTCACAGTACGCCTGCGCCGCCCCCATGCGAACGCTAATCCCCATGTGTTCGACATGGAAGCATGGTTTCTGGAACGCGATTTGCGCGCACTCGGTAATGTGCGCGACAACCCGAATAATCGGCGCTTGAGCGATTTTGTAAGGCGTCCGAGCTATATCGTGGAGGC
>JBDSHM010000296.1:0-1541 GCA_039918495.1 Sulfuriferula sp.
AAATGAAACAAGGCACCACCGAGCCGCTGTATGAAAAATACGTGTTGGGTGCCTTGGGAATCAAGAAGCTTAAGTAGAGCTTGAGGTATTTTTGCCAGCCAATTCTGGACGGTCATCTATCAGGAGCGGACCACAGGGATCGTAAACCCCCTGTGGTTCAGTGTTCTCGATAGGTTGAGACGGCAGCTACTGAATCGTGCCTTCACCCGTCACCAGGGTAGCTGAAAACTCCTGCTCAAGCTGTCCAATAAAATCCTGGTGACGTTGTTCCATTTGGCGATATGTGGCGATGAGTGCCAGCGCTTGCGGGGTGAGGCGCGTGCCGCCACCCCCCTTGCCGCCAGTACTGGTGTTTACCAGCGGTGCATGAAGCGCATTGCCCATCGCATCCACCGCATCCCATGCGGCTTTGTAACTCATTTTCATGGCGCGTGCTGCCTGGGAAATTGATCCGGTGGTGCCGATTTTCTCCAGCAATTCCACACGTCCTCGACCCACTATGTTTTTCCCGGATGCGGTCAGCCATATGCGTCCGCGTATACGAATATTGGCAGTATCTGTCATGGGATTTTCTTGCGGTTAAATTGCCATATTGTAACCAAACCCGATTAGGGATATTTTGGATTATCATTTTTTGAGGAGAACAGCATGAAAATCATGAAAACGCTTCTGACAATTGCGCTGATGACATTTGCCTTGGGTGGATACGCTGAGGATAAGGATACCTACAGCGTGGTGTATACGACTCAGGGCGATTTCGGATTTGTACGTGATGCCGTTGCTGCTGCCGTTGAAGGTCAGGGTCTGAAGATCAATCACTTCAACAAGATTTCCGGCATGCTGGACAACACCGCGGCGGCGGTGGGGGCTACCAATAAGATTTATCTCAATGCCGAACAGATAGAATTTTGCAGTGCAACCGTCTCACGCCAGATGATGGAAGCCGATCCGCATAGTGTGGTGATGTGCCCTTACATCATTTCAATCTACAACTTGCCCGTGAACCCGAAGACGATCTATGTCAGCTACCGCAAGCCGCCTGTCGTCACCTCGCCCAAAACCAGGGCGGCATTTCAAGCTGAAGAGAAATTGCTCGACACCATTATTAAAGAAGGCATTCAGTAATATCGGTCAGCGATAGGTATTTTCACCGAAGCTTGATACATTCGAAAAAACGAATATAATTGCTGCCTATGTTGAGCGAGCAGGCTTTTTTCGAAATTCTTTGTGACGAAACGCGTCGGCGTTTGCTCGGTTTGTTGCGGCGTGAAGGCGAGCTGTGCGTGTGTGAGCTGTATTTCGCGCTGGATTTGGCTCAGCCCAAAGTCTCGCGTCACTTAAGCGTGATGCGCGAAGCGGAAATCCTGAGCATGCGGCGTGACGGTACCTGGATTTACTATCGTATCAACAGCCAGATTCCCGCCTGGTGCGACCGGATTCTCGCCCAGCTGGCTGATGTCTGGTCGGGCAGCGCGAGGCAGCAGCAGGATACGGCGCGCTTGGTCGGTATGAATAATCGCCCGGCACGCTGCTGTGCTTGA
>JBDSHM010000297.1:0-3939 GCA_039918495.1 Sulfuriferula sp.
CGATTGGGACGGCCAGATTCGCATGGATCCGTCCTCGCCCTACGCCATGCAAAGCCTGATCGGCTTGAAGGATCGCTTCGACATTGCTTTCGCCTGCGACACCGACCATGACAGGCACGGGATCGTCACCCGCAACGCGGGCCTGCTGCCGCCCAATCATTACCTTGCCGTCGCCATTTTCTACCTGTTTCAGCATCGTCCGGGATGGAGCCAGCATGCGGCGGTAGGCAAGACGGTGGTGAGCAGTCAGATGATCGATCGCGTCGCCGCGAAGCTCGGCCGCAAGCTGTACGAGGTGCCGGTCGGCTTCAAGTGGTTTGTGAATGGACTGCTCGACGGCTCGCTTGGCTTTGGTGGGGAGGAGAGCGCGGGTGCGTCTTTCCTGCGCACGGATGGCAGCGTGTGGACGACGGACAAGGATGGCATCGTCCCCGCTTTGCTGTCAGCGGAGATTACCGCGCGCATGGGCCGCGATCCGGGCGAAATCTACCGCGATCTTGCGCGCGATTTGGGTGAGCCCATATACGATCGTGTTGAAGCGCCAGCGACCCCTGAGCAGAAACACATGCTGGCGCAGCTTTCGCAGCAGCAGGTTCAGTCTGCAGAGCTGGCTGGCGAAAAAATCCAGACCGTCCTCACCAAGGCGCCCGGCAACGGCGCCGCCATCGGCGGCTTGAAAGTAGTGGCGGAGAGTGGCTGGTTTGCGGCGCGGCCGTCCGGCACCGAAGATATCTACAAGATCTATGCTGAAAGTTTTTGTGGAACGGATCATCTGCGCTGCATCCTGGCAGAAGCGCAGACCATCGTTGCCGCAGCGTTGGCAGCGCCCGAGCCAACATTGAAGGAGAAACCATGAACAAGGGCAAGACATAAAAAGATAGCTAAAGAGCGATGCACCTTTCACGGCAAGGTATGCATGGCGACTATGGGGTTCGTAGCGGGTACGGCGAAAATAGAGACTAGGAAGGAAGTGCTGCTACAAATCCAACAGAGTTTTTTGTAGCGTTGAGAGAGTAATTTTTCACTGTACCGAATCCTTGTACTGAATGGGCCAGAGTTGGTTGCGCCTGTTTTGAGTGACGTGAGTATTGATGAATAATCGCGTTATTCTCAGCCGCCGGGATCAGCCGCGCGCAGTGCGCGGGTCTGGGTAAAAAAAGTGCCGAGACCCACACCAGCGACGCATACCACCGCCAGCACCAAGGGCAGGTCGATGTGGGATAGGCCATGTACATGCAGGCCCGTATTGATGCTCCAGTCAGCCAGCTTGGGAAATAGCAGGCCGAACACACCTGCAGCAGTATAAGCAGCGCCACCCCAAAGCAGCGTACGCGCGGCCGTAGTCAACGCGACGGCACGTATTGCCTGTGGAGAAAGCTTGAGACTGGCAGCCATTTTTCCAAACAGAGCTCCCGCGACTGCCTGCACAATCAGGGTGCCCAGTCCGAACAGTGCACCCGGTATCCAGCCCCATGCAGCGCTGGGCATGGCGGGTGCCAGCGTGGTGTAGAGAATGAGGGCAAAAGCGCCAAAACCCCACCCGGCGACAAAGCCATGCAAAGCAGGCATCCAGCCGGTCATGCGCGTCCAATGGGTGGATTCCGCAGTGTCATCCATGCGGTCTTCATGACATTCACCAATCAGGTGCAGGTGCATGGCACGCCGCTGACGCAGCATCAGCCAGCCGCCACCTGCCATGAGCAGGCCGATGGGCACGAATAAAGCCTGATTCAGCCACCCTGTTTTCATCCAACTGGAGAGTCCGAGCCAAGCCAATTCGCTGGCGATTGCGCGTTGTATAGTGAAAGTCAGCGAGAACAGTAGTCCGGCACGCAGGCCCTTTCGGGTGGAGTAGCTCCCGACTGCATAACTGAAAGTGATGGGCCAGGTGTGCTCATCCGGCACCATGCCGTGGATAAAACCAAGCAGCAATGCGGTGACCAGTGCGGCAGCTACGCCAGGGTGTGTGGGGTTCCACAGGTCAATGAATTCCATGCTGCGCAGGATAGCACGCAAGCCTATCACCTAGTGTAGTGCTTCGTTCTTTTTGGAGCTTAATCGTCTGTTAGCGCGGATGACTTTTTGCAGGATGTCATTTGCTTTAGCCGTCCAGACGAACGGCTTTGGATTTCGGTTATGCACGGTGATGTATTCCTTGATAGCGGAAATGAGTTCAGGCACGCTGCGGAACACGCCACGGCGCAGGCGCTCGGTGGTGATATCGCGGAAGAAGCGTTCCACCATGTTCAACCACGATGCCGATGTCGGGGTGAAATGAACGGTGAAGCGCGGATGTTTTTCAAGCCACTCCTTGACCTTGGGATGCTTGTGCGTGGCGTAATTGTCACAGATCAAGTGCAGTGTCTTATCCTGAGGCGTTTCCCGGTCGATCTGGCGCAGGAATGCCAGCCATTCGATGTGGCGATGGCGCTGGTCGCAACGAGCAATGACCGAACCATCCAGGGTATTGAGGGCGGCAAACAAAGTGGTCGTGCCGTGACGCTTGTAGTCATGCGTCATCGTTGCAGCGCGTCCCTTTTTCAGGGGCAGTCCGGGCTGGGTGCGATCCAATGCCTGCACTTGGCTCTTCTCGTCACAGCACAATACCAAGGCGTGTTCCGGCGGTGACATATACAAGCCTACAATATCTTCAAGTTTCTCAACGAATCTCAGATCGCGCGAGACCTTGAACGTGTCGATCCGATGCGGCTTCAGGCCATTGGCCTGCCAGATACGCAGAACACTGGTGTCGCTTATTCCAGCCGTGGCAGCAAGTTTGCGGGTACTCCAGTGCGTCGCGCCCTGTGGGGTGGTCTGGGTGGTCAACCGCACAATCTCCGCCACATCAATCTGTGGCTTGCGTCCACTGCGCGGCAAGTCCGCTTCGATCGCATCCAGTCCGCCTGCAGCAAAGCGTTCGCGCCAACGGCCAGCCTGAATGCGACCAATGTCCAATTGATTGGCAATCGCCTCATTATTCAGGCCATCGGCTGCCAGCAATACAATTGCTGCGCGGCGCGCCAGTCGAACACTCACCGTGTTCGACCTGACCCAGCGCTGCAATATCTGTCTTTGCGCACCACTCAATTCGATTACGCTCGCCTTTCGCATCTCGCCCTCCCGTTGTCGTCTCAATGGCAGACAGCACCCGGGTATATAAGTTTTAATAATTACGAAGCACTACACTAGCACAGTCAGATAGACCCCCTGTGTGATGTCTCAAGAGTTATGTGTAATACCGCACAGACCTTATCGAGTTTTGCATGTAAATTTAAGCCAGTAAATCGTGTTGCCGCTGCAGTTTGATGGCATTCGCTTGTGAGGAATGTCGATCGTTCGGGAGCGCAAAACGGTAATACCGGGAGTGCATTATTCGACTAATATGTAAATGAATGGCTGATTGTAAATTGATGCCAGAGGAGAGAGAAAATGCTAGGAACAATACTGCTGATTATAGTGATCCTCATGTTGGTAGGTTCAATCCCGACTTGGCCACATAGCAGGGGGTGGGGATATGGACCGAGTGGTGGCATAGGCCTGATATTGATCATCCTCATCGTTTTATTGCTGATGGGACGAATATAACGTCCAGCCGGGTTTGCTGACGGGACAGTCTGCATTCACCGGTAGCGTATACATTGAGTAGTCTTGGAAATGCGGGTAGATGACCTATCCATGCAGTGTGGAGGGTGTCGCCGGATATGTCATCACGCCGATGTTAGGGTAATTCCCATCATGAAGGCGTTGAGGAATATTATTCAGATTATTATAGAAATTTGCCGGATTCGCTGATGGTCAAATTATTAGAGGCTCAATTTGGCTTGTGAACTGCGCTATACGAAGTGAGAAAAATACTCTCTCACTTTAAACATGACGCAAGTTTTAAAGAATTTAAGAAGCAGGTTGTTCAAAGCGTCACTCATATAGATCATGATATTT
>JBDSHM010000298.1:0-3214 GCA_039918495.1 Sulfuriferula sp.
CACGCTTCATCAGCGAGGTTTCGCAGGAAGACGTACGCAAGACCGGACAGGATGCAGATCCGGCAGAACAGCGTCAGCAGGGTAACGCGCGGCTGGCGCAACTCAAGGCGATGCTGGCAGCAAAGTAGTGGCGGGAGGCGTGGCCTCGGTTTTAGGATGCATTTGTTCATTGATCCGGTGCGCATCCGCCTGCGCTTTGGCAATTTCTTCCGGTTTCAACTGCCCGACGACGCTTTCACGCGCCCTGGCTGCATCTTCCATCCCCTGGGCAGCGGCCAGGTTGAACCACATATAAGCCTTGATCTTGTCTATCGGCGTACCAATACCGAAACGATACATCTGACCCAATCGGTATTGAGCTTGCGGATTGCCGCGCCGGGCCGGCATTTCGATCCATTTCAGCGCGGCCTGATAATCCTGCACGACGCCGCGACCGTCCAGCAAAGCGGAGGCATACTGAAACTGGGCTTCGCTATTGCCCTGCTGCGCCGCTTTTGCAAACCACTTGGCAGCCTTGGTGACATCCACAATCACGCCTTCACCATTGGCGTACATTTTACCCAGCTGAAGCTGTGCGTCCGCATCACCCTGGAGCGCCTTTGCTGACAGCCGGGCAAACTGTTTGTCCGCAGCCGCAAGATCAGCGGTAGCCGATGCCGGCATTGAATTCAGCTGACCGCGCACCAGCAAAAAAGTCATCCCCAGTAGCACAATACCCAGAAAGATCGTTTTGAACGGGCTATAAATCCAGAACCGGGAACGGCATTCGCGGCAGCGTAGCGGTGTGCAGATTAGCCGTTGAACCAGCGTATCCCCTGTGCGGATGGACGATCCACGCAGTCTGGCGCTTCCGCATGCAGGACAACTCTTGTACATGAGCGTCGCGCCGGACAAATCAGTCACTGGGTAAATGCCTTAACCATCACATGATGGCAGGAAGATTACTTTCCTGCCGCCGGTTTGGGGGCAGGGGCAGCAGCCGGCGCTGCAGCTGGAGCGCCGGCGGGGGCTGGGGCGGCACCCGGGGCCGTTGCAGGGGCGGCAGCTGGTGCCTCGGGTGGCGTAAATTTGGCCCCGGCATCATCCGCCATATAAGCCACAGCGCGGGCGATTTCGATATCGGACAGGTCCGGGTTGCCGCCGCGTGGCGGCATCTGGCGGATACCCTGCTCCGCGTGCTGGATCAAGGTTGCGTAACCTTGCTTGATGCGCGGCGCCCAATCAGCCTTGTTACCGAATTTAGGTGCGCCCAAAGCGCCCGGTGTATGGCAAGCGGTACAGACTTCGTCAAAGACCTGCTTGCCTTCTTTTTCAACGCGCGGTGCGCTGGCATCGACAATATTCAACTGGCCCACCGGCTGGATGCGTGCCAGGGTGGCTTTGGAATTGAATTCAAGTGAGTCCTTCTCACCATGACTGCCCTGAATCTTGGCTATCAAGCCCAATATGAGCGCTATGGCAATAATGGGCGCGAACATCCCCGCCCAGAGCGCAACAAAAAATTGTTGCGGCGTTGTTTTGGTCATCTTGGCCTGATCATCGCTCATGCTTGCTTCCTTAACTTAGCGGGAAAATAGTTTAAAACGCGGATTATAGCGGCAAAAGCCATGTTGGCAAAAGCACCTGATATAGACGGTGGCTACGAAAATCGCTATTCTTGCCTGCTCTCGCGCCCATAGCTCAGATGGATAGAGTATTGGTTTCCGAAGCCAAGGGTCGCAGGTTCGAATCCTGCTGGGCGCACCACCCCTTGCAATCCCATCCGGCGGAGTTCACATGGCAGGACTGGACAAAAACACCCCACAACCCACTGAAATCAAGCTGCACCAGAAATCGCGGGTGATGGAAATCGCCTTCGGCGATGGCAATCGTTTTCACTTGCCGTATGAATTTCTACGCGTGTATTCACCCTCTGCGGAGGTGCGTGGACACGGTCACGGACAGGAAGTATTGCAAGTAGGCAAACTGAATATCGAAATTACCGGCATCGAACCCGTTGGCAGTTACGCCGTGCAGCCGATTTTTTCGGATGGCCACGACACCGGCATTTTTTCCTGGGACTATCTGTATGAGTTGGGCCAAACCCAGGACGCGCTGTGGGAACGCTATTTGCAAAACATGGAAAAGGCAGGCGCATCGCGCGAGCCCATCCCGGGCTTTGAAGATCGTCCCAAGACCAAATAAACATGAATGACTATTTCGCCATAGACTGGGGCGAAACCGGCACCACCGCCGCAGCGTTCAAAGTAGTGTTGATCAACCCTTACGAACTGGGGCGCCAATCGTTCAATCTGGCTGCCCCGGCGGCCTTGTTGAAAGCCGCCGGTTGTGAAGTGGCCTGTCTTGATCTGACTTTACAAAAGCTTGAACCGGACACGCTGCGCGACGCAAATTTGGTCGCTATCCATCTGGGCATGCACACAGCCACCCGCATTGCCATTGCGGCGTTGCCTAAAATACGCGAACTGGCGCCCAATGCGCACCTCGCCATGTATGGTTTATATGCGCCGATGAACGCAGACATGCTGCGCGGACTGGGCATACATACCCTGCTTGGTGGTGAATCCGAACCGGCCCTGCTGGCGCTCGCACAACGTCTGCGCGATGGCGATATCAGCCCTCAAAACACACCGGTGGTACAGCTTGCGCAAGTGAAATTTTTGCCCCCGGACCGCAGCGGATTACCCAAGCTCACGCGCTACGCGCATCTTAATCTGCCCGATGGCGGAAAAAAAATTGTCGGCTTTACCGAAACCACCCGTGGCTGCAAACACCTGTGTCGGCATTGCCCGGTCGTGCCGGTCTACCAAGGCAAGTTCCGCACGGTTCAAGTGGAGGTGGTGCTGGCCGACATCGAACAGCAAGTGGTGATGGGCGCTGCGCATATTTCTTTCGGCGATCCGGATTTTTTCAATGGCCCGACCCACGCGATGCGCGTGCTGGAAGCTATGCACCAGCGCTTTCCCAACCTCAGTTTCGATGCAACCATCAAGATCCAGCATCTGCTCGACCACGCCGACCTGCTGCCCAGGCTGCGCGACGATGGCTGCCTGTTCATCACCAGCGCGGTGGAATCGGTAGACGACGCGGTGCTGGAATATCTCGACAAAAATCACACCCACGCCGGATTCGAACGCACGCTCGGCCTGTGCCGCGCGAACGGAATTTTCCTCGCGCCCACCTTTGTGCCGTTCAACCCATGGACCACTTTGCC
>JBDSHM010000299.1:0-9382 GCA_039918495.1 Sulfuriferula sp.
AGCTTTTCCACACCGACACGGTATGCTCCGTCGATGACGCTGGACTGAATCATCAGGTTGTCGTGGAGAAAGTCGGCGGCCTGCGTTACATTTGCGTGAATGCCGCCAACCTTGGCACCAATATGAAAGACCAACTCCGGGCGATTTTCCCCCATCCATGTCAATACGGCAGCTTGGTCGGTGAGGTCAAGTTCAGCACGTGAGGTCAGCAGAAGGTGAGCCCCTTCATTAGCAAAACTGCGTGCCATGGCGGAGCCCAGCATTCCCTTGTGGCCAGTGATCCAAACTTTCTTGCCGGCGAAAGAGGCGATAGAACCTTCGACCGACGCCATTATGTTTGTATCAGACATTTCGCAATCCTAAAAATATTAAAATTTAAAATGCGCCGCGAAGCGCTACATCAAACCAATCAAGTGACGCTTGTGTCCAATCGAGAATAGTAAGAGATTTTGTTGGCGCTGATCAAATGGTCACACGGTCGACGCTAATGATTATTGTCATGTTCTGGATATTGCAATGCTAGCAAATAATTACCTGGGTCCAGCTGAGCGAACCCAATCTGGTTTATTACTTTTGAGCTTCAGATGGCCTGCATTGCCACCATTGTAAGGCCACTTATCTTACGAGAAATTCGAAGGCGCTGAGGAAACCCGTCTCAAATTCTCCAACTAGCGATTCACTTATGAAAAGTGTGCAATTCTACCCCTCAGGGTGAGAGGAGAGGAAAATTTTTATAAAAAATGAGAATTAGGCGATAAGCCTTCAGGTAATTCTGGAGGCAGTCTAAATGCAAAATCTTTCGATTTCTCTTGAATTAAGGAGGATGGCGAGCCTCGATTATCTCCATTATCCATCAATCAGGGCATCGGCTACAAAAATGGCCCATTCAACAATTGCGCATAATGCGCAACGCGCCAGCCGTCGCGATTTGCGCCATCTGCGCTGGTATTTGCAGAGCATGACGCGTTATTTCCGTAAGTATTTGTTCAGGTTGCCGGTTGCCAAATGAAGCGCCAATGCGGTGCTTCATGCTGGGCTGATGTGCTATGGAGAAAACATGATTTGTAATGCGTCCAGTGCTTCAACAATTTCAACTTCGGCAATGCGCTTCATCAGTCTGGATTTGTCCACGGTGCGAATCTGATCCAGCATGATCTGCCCCACTTTGCCGCTTAACGTGATATCCGCTCTAGTTGGCCATGACTTTTTGCTGCTGGTAATCGGCGCCACAATTACTACCGGCAGACTGCGGTTCATTTCATCGGGTGACAAAATAACGGCGGGACGGCGTTTTTTCACTTCGCTGCCCACCGTCGGATCAAGATTAACCCAATAGACTTCGCCGCGTTTCACCAGCTATCACTTTCGCTAGTGACAAGATCAGCATCCAGCCATGCATGGTCTTCTTCGGCCAGATCACGACCATCTTTGGCAAAGCTCGCTTCCCATCCGCTGCGCGGCTCTTTGACTGGCTTGAGGATAATGTTATGCCCTCGCGCCTCAATCTCGATACGCTCAGTCATGCCCGTCTGGATGAGCATAGCTTTGGGTAAGCGCACACCTTTCGAGTTGCCGATTTTTACTAGTTTCGCTTCCATATCGATCACCTAAATGTAATTACATAGTAAGTATATTTGTTTTGGGATGGTTGTCAACTTAATGAATTAAATCTCGCTCACCCGCCTCGACCAGCATGTTTGGTGCTTGCCGATTAGTTGCTCAGGTTGCCGGTCTCGATCACGCAAAGCGCGCCGTCCAGTATGTCGCAGATGATTCGATAGTCGCCGACGCGGTAGCGCCAGTATGCGCCGGGATACAGGCTGGTGAGCGCCTTGCCTGTGGTGCGCGGGTCATCGAGCACAGCAAGGCGTTGTCGCAGAAAGCTTGTGATGCGCTTGGCTTCGACTAGGGTTGAGTCGGTGGTTTTCCAGCCATGTACAGTGGTAGCCTCATTTTCAATCAGGTCCGCATAACTTTTCTGTCATCAAATTATTTCGGCGTGTACTCCGGCACCCACTCGAGTAGTTTCTGTTTTACTTCCGCTTCCGCCACCACGCCATCCTGCATTAGCCAGTCCAGCGCCGCCGTCAACCACTCGGCATCTACGCTGCGCGCTTGTGCAATGCGCAGCTTGGGGTGAGGGGTGGGCAGAGTATGCTCGTCGTCGGCGAGCAGTTCCTCGAACAGTTTCTCACCGGGGCGCAGGCCGGAATAGACGATCCTGATATCCTGCTCCGTGTAGCCGGACAGACGGATCATGTCGCGTGCAAGATCGGCGATCTTGACCGGCTCGCCCATATCGAGCACGAAAATCTCGCCACCTGTACCCATCAGTCCGGCCTGTAGCACCAGTTGACAGGCTTCCGGAATGGACATGAAGTAGCGTGTGATGTCGGGATGCGTAACGGTAATCGGGCCGCCCCTGGCAATCTGCTCCTGGAACTTCGGAATCACGCTGCCCGAGCTACCCAGCACGTTGCCGAAACGCACCGAGATAAAACGTGTACCGGTGGTCTGCTGCAGACTCTGGCAGACCATTTCCGCGCTGCGTTTGCTGGTGCCCATCACGTTGGTCGGATTGACTGCCTTGTCAGTGGAAATTAGCACGAATTTGGCAACGCCATGTGCCTGCGCCACGCTAGCCAGGGTGTAGGTGCCCAGCACATTATTTTGCAGCGCTTGCCACGCATTTTGCTGTTCCATCAGTGGTACATGCTTGTAGGCGGCAGCGTGGAATACCACGGCAGGACAATGACGCTGCATCAGGTCATCAAGTATGGCGCGGTTTTTAACATCGCCAATGATGCAGAGGATGGGTACGCCAGCGAAACGGGTGCTGAATTCCTCCTCGATTTGATACAGGGCGAATTCACTCAGCTCAAACAGGATCAATAGCTGGGGTTGATAGCGCGCTATCTGGCGTGCCAATTCCGAGCCAATCGAGCCGCCCGCACCGCTCACCATGACAACTTGATTCCATAACAGACTATGCAGGCCCGCGTCATCAAGCTGCACTGGGTCGCGCCCAAGCAAATCGTCCAGCTCGATCTTGCGCAAGCTGGAGACGGTTACCTTGCCACTCACTAAATCTTCAAAAGCGGGTACGGTGAGCGCCGTCACACCAGCCTCATTGCACAATTGCGCAGCGCGGCGGCGTACGGCATGCGGAGCAGATGGCATGGCGATAACGGCGTGTTTTACGCCCAGCTTGCTGGCGTGGCCAGGCAGGCTGTCCAGGGTGCCCAACACCGGCACGCCGTGGATATCGCGCCCCAGCTTGGTGGCGGTATTGTCGAGTAATCCGATTACGCGCCATTCTCTGCTTTGCGAGAGTTCGCGCACCAGCGATGCGGCAGCAGAGCCAGCGCCCATTACCAGCAAGGGTTCGCGCTCTGTCTGCAACAGACTGGAAAAGCGATGCTCTTTCCAGGCGCGGTAAAGCAGGCGGCTGCCGCCCATCAATAACACCAGCAGCAGCGGGTCGAGCAGCAACACCGAGCGCGGCACCACGGAGTGGCTGCGGAACATCAACAGCCCGAGCGGCACCAGCAACGCAGCCACGCCCACCGCCATCAGAATGCGGCGCAGATCCGGCAGACTGGCAAAACGCCAGATCCCGCGATACAGGCCAAAGCGCCAGAATGCCAGCGCCTGCAGCGGTACCACCCAGACCAGGGTATTCAATGCGCTGGTCCAGAATTCCGGCGGGATGGCGAGATTGAAGCGCAGCCAGTAGGCGATCAGCCATGCAGCCGCAGCAGCGCTGAGGTCGTGCAGGAAGGCGAGGGCGGTACGGGTATTAAAGCGGGGGAGAGATGTCATTAAGATTATCTGAAAATGCACGCCAATGTTTGTCCACAAGCCACATTAATGTGACCAGAACCGCGCCCCAAAGCGTCACGATAGCGATTGTTGTAGATGAGGACACCGATATTCCGAGCAATGCGATACTGCCGCTACCGCCCATGACCGCATATTCGGCCAGGCCGGTTTTGCGATGACTCCACCCCATGCGGATCAGGCGCTGGTAATAATGTTCCTTGTGCGCATGCCATATCTTTTCGCCGCGCAGCCCGCGGCGCGCCAGTGTGACACTGGCATCCAGCACAAAAGGCGCAAACACCAGCAGGGGAAACCAGCCTGGCCAGCTTCCGCGTACCGTGCCTAATAGTCCAAATCCAGCGGCCAAAAAGCCCAGCGGAATGGATCCCGCATCGCCCATAAAAACCTTTGTGGGTGGAAAATTAAATAATAAAAAACCTGACGCCGCCAAGGCAATCACCATGCTGGCGAGTGCCAGATCAGCTTGTCCTTGCAGCACAGCGGCCAGTGCGTAACTACCGAAACCGAACAGCGCCATCCCTCCCGCCAGCCCGTCCGAGCCATCCATGAAGTTATACAGATTGGTCATCCAGACGACGAGAAGTATCAGGATGGGCCACGTCCATAAGTTCCAATGTGTTCCTAGCGCCATTACCAGCCATATTGCGGCGGCAGCATGCGCAACAAAGCGCAGGCCACTGGGCAGGTTATGACGGTCATCCGCAAACGATATGGCTGCGAGCAGCCCGGCACCGACCGACAATGGAATGGGTAAATTGACGCCTGCGGCGAACCAGCCAATCGCAACCCCCACTATCATGCCCAGTCCGCCTGTGCGTGGTATAGGCATCGTATGCAGAGAACGCAAATTGGGACGATCCAGCGCCAGATGGGCGGCGCGGCCTCTCGAAAATAGCCACACGGCCAGCACGCTCACCGGCAATGCCAATAACGCAAAGTAGAAGTCGGGTAAATTAGGCAATGAGGTGTCCGGTATTTTGACGAGCGCTGTTTGCGTTAAAGGCATGCAGGGCAGGACATGACCATTGCGCGTTATTCTCCAATGGGGCTAGATTCTAACCCAAGCGTGTCTGTGGTGTAAGTTGAGTTATCCGGTTCTGGTTCTGTTCAGCCAGGCGCGTGCCATCAACTCCAGGCCATCATCCAGGGTGTACGGCGGTACCCAGCCCAACTCACTTCGAATCCGGCTGTCATCCACAATCAGTGACCCGGTCAGGCGCTGCACGTCGGCGCGTCGCCCAACCAGCCCCGCCAAGCCTTCCAATAATGGCGCCGGCAGTGCAAACAGCCGCGCAGGCTTGCCCAAGTGCCGGCCCAGGCGGCGCACCAGTTCGGGCGTCGAAATATCCTTGCCGTCGCGCACCAGATAAGTTCGACCCGCTGCTGCGGGATGAGTGAGGCAGGCGTGCAATGCGCTGGTGAAATTGTCGATACCGATCAGGCTGCGCGCATTGCGAATTCCGGCCAACGGGAGGGGAACACCGCGCTCCACCCAATTTAACAAACGCGCCAGATTCCCCTTTACGCCGGGCCCGTAAACCAGCGGCGGACGAACGATTACTACCTCCAGGCCGGTTTCTTTCGATACTTGAGAAAGCATTTCTTCTGCTTCCCATTTTGCGTGGCCATAAGGATCTTGCGGGGCAGGCGTATCGTTCTCATTAAAGCCTTCTGCTGTCTCTTCCCCGTTTACCTTGATGCTGCTGATGAAAACCAGCCGTTTAACCCCAAGTGCCGCTGCCTGACGGGCAAGTCGTTCGGTTCCCGCCACATTGGCGGACCTGAATGCCATCAGCGGATCATCTGCCGTCTCGCGCATTACATGCACGCGCGCGGCACAGTGGACGATGGCGTCAACACCAGCGAGGGCGGCACGCCAGTCAGTGCCGGAATCCAGGCCGCCCACAATGCGGTAGTCCACATCCACTTGCGCCCGAGCGGGTAATTGACGCACCGCGCCGACCACTTCCAGGCCATGGGTCGTGAGCCAGCTACACATCGCATTGCCGACGAAACCGGAGGCGCCGGTTATTAGTACCTTCATTGGGTCAATTCCCGATACACAGCCAGTGTTTCTGCAATAATCTGTTCGCGGGAGAAATAGGCTAGCACCATCTCGCGTGAGCGCAGACCCATTTCAGCACGCAGGACAGGATTGTCAATCAAGCCATGGAGTGCAGAGGCAAGTGCAGTGACATCCCGCACTGGAACCAGAAAACCGTTATCTCCGTCATGTACGATTTCCCGGCAACCGGGCGTGTCAGTCGTCACAATCGGCAAGCCACAAGCGGCCGCCTCCAGCAGTGATTTTGGCAGTCCTTCGCGATAGGATGGCAGGCAGGCTATATGTGCCGCATGCAGCACAGCGGGCATATTGTCGCGTCTTCCCCACCACTCCACGCCGTTTTTTTCGCTCCATTCCCGCAAACAAGCCTCTGATACTGAAGCCGGATTGCCAGGATCCGGATCACCCACCAGTATGAAGCGTGCAGACACACCGGTTTGCGTCAGTAGACGCGCAGCTTCGACGAATTCACCTATGCCTTTGTCCCACAGCATGCGGGCGACCAGTACGATGCAGATCCTTCCGGATGGCTCGGGAACAGGATAATAAATACGGGTATCGACCCCGGCACCACGAATCAGCCGCAGGTAGTTCTCGGGTAAATGCGAGCGGATAAGCAGGTCGCGGTCATCCGGATTTTGTACGATAGTCAGGCTGCCAGGTTTTTTGAGCAGCCAAGCCAGGATCCAGCGTACTGCCGGTCGAAGGATGCGGGTGATGCCCTTGGCTGAGGTAAACAGCCAACCCAGCCCGGTGATAGCGTTTACCTGGGCTGGCACACGTGCCAGCCAGGCAGCAAAAGCACCGTATAAAACCGCTTTTAGTGCTACATGATGCACAATGTCTGGTCGCTCACGGCGGTACAGGTGCGCGAGCGTAATCACTTCCAGCAGAGGATTGCCACGGCGGCGAGACAGGCCGAGCGGAATCAGACGGATGCCGGCTGCTCGAATTGTGTCCCCGTGCTCTCCCACTCGAGTAGCCACAGCCACATCGAAGCCGGCCTTCTGCGCTGCCACGGCTAGCGGGAGTCGATGAGACACGAAATACCAGTCCTCGGTGACGACAAACAACAGTTTCAAGCGTTGTTCTCCTGCCATGTCTGAAACATCAGGACGTCCCAGAGATAATAGGACCAGTTACGACTACCTGACTGATGTTCGATCCATTTGCGTTGAATCGGTGCAGGGTCGAATATCCCCTCGCGCATGAGCCGTTTCGGTTCAATGAGGGCCTGTGCCCATGCTTTGAGCGGGCCCCGCAGCCATACATCGATGGGTACGCCAAAGCCCATTTTGGGGCGATCCATCAGCGACTGAGGAACATGGCGATCAAGTACCTGGCGCAATAGCCACTTGCCTTGGCCGTGGCGGATTTTCATATTTAACGGCAAGGTCCAGGCGAATTCAATTATCCGATGGTCGAGCAGTGGTACACGGGTTTCCAGGCTCACGGCCATTGCCGCTCGATCCACTTTGGTGAGAATATCATCCGGCAGGTAAGTGATTGTATCGAGGTACATCATGCGGTGCTCAAAATCGGGTAAATCGGCTTGCTGGCCGGGGTCGGTGAGCAGTGTCAACAGTTCGTGGCTGCCAGGTATCAATTGCGTGGGATGTTTCCAGTGGGACACCAGCCCCAGGTAAATCTCCTCGGGTGAGCGCACTGCCAGAATTTCCGCCGCCTTGTGCAGTTTGTCGCCCAGGTTGGCATAACGCAGTCTTGCCGGGAGCCAGCGCCCCGATTTCTGGAAGGCCACATTCCAGGCGGCAGGCGGGAGCGTGGTGAGCACACCGGCCAGCGCCGCCCTCAGCGGACGCGGCATCCAGCCCAGCTTGCGCCACAAATTGCGCGCCCAGAAATAACGATTGTAGCCACCGAACAGTTCGTCGCCACCGTCGCCTGACAGACTCACCGTCACATGCCGGCGTGCCAGACGGGAAACCAGAAATGTGGGAATCTGCGACGAATCGGCGAAAGGTTCATCGTAAATAGCCGATAGACTCGGGATCACGTCCATCGCGTCCTGTGGGGTGACATACAACTCAGTGTGTTCGGTTCCCAGGTGGCGCGCTACTGCATGGGCGTGTTCGGCTTCGTTGTAACCGGCTTCGTTAAAACCAATGGTAAAAGTTTTCACCGGGCGGGTACTTTGGGCCTGCATCAGCGCTACGATGGTGGTGGAATCAATACCACCGGACAGAAAGGCCCCAAGCGGCACATCTGCCACCATTTGCCCACTCACCGCCTGACTGAGTAGGCGTTCCAGTTCCGTTGCCGCTTCTGTGTCGCTGCCCCGAAACAGATTGCGCTGCCCTCTCTCAGCTACCGACCGCGCCGACCAATAGGCCCTCGGCCGCGCATCCTTTTGTCCGGCATGAAGTTGTAAAAAAGTGCCGGGCGGCAGTTTGTGCATGCCCTGATAAATCGAGTAGGGTGCAGGTATCGCGTTGTGGCGCAGAAACAGCGTCAGTGCATCGCGGTCGATTTCGGCGCGAAACGCCGGGTGCGCCTTGAGTGCCTTGAGTTCCGAGCCGAACAGCAAGATATCGCCCTGCCAGCCGTAATACAGCGGTTTTTCGCCCAGGCGGTCGCGGGCAAGCGAGAGCGTGCGTGTTTCACGATCCCACAGCGCAAACGCGAACATGCCGACGAATTTCGTCAGCGCCGCTTCCAGTCCCCATGCGGCGATCGCCGCCAGCATCACTTCGGTATCGGAATGCCCGCGCCACGTGGGCACCACATCGGCCTGTTCCAGTTCGACCCGCATCGCCGCAAAGTTATACACCTCGCCGTTAAACGCAATCACATAGCGCCCGCAGTGCGACAGCATGGGTTGAGCGCCCGCCGGCGTCAGATCCAGTATCGCCAGGCGGCGGTGGCCCAGCGCCACGCCATTGGCGGCATCAAGCCAGTGGCCGTCGGCGTCAGGGCCGCGCTGGCGGATAGCATCGGTCATGGCGGTCAGTGTTGCGCCATCGGGTGTTGCACCAAGCCGCCAGAAACCTGCAATGCCGCACATGTTCAGACCGTCCTGTTTGCAAAAATCATGATCACTGCCGCAGCCAATCGGCTACATCCAATTTGGGAGCGGATTGTTGGAGCGCTTTTACACCACGCGCGACCCGGCTGGCCCAGCCTTTGCCGCGGCTCACCATATCCTGCCAGGCTTCTTCCACCTCCCATGGTCGGTACAGTTTGAACCAGCTCAATAACGCAGCCGCCTGTGCCAGATCCTTGTTGGCCTTTTGTGTGAACGAGCCGCTGCGTTCCCCATAAATCAGCAGTTTGTGCAGCGCATAACGGGCCGGATGCGGCACATTGACCACGCCGCTGCCCTCCGCGCTAAATAGAGCAACCTGCACGACGTTCTCAAGCGAATATTCGATAAAACGCAGGGGCTGCATGCTGACGTGCAGTTGGGGATGTTCAACCGGGATATCCCCGCTGCGGTGCCGTGGCGTTAAAAAGTCC
>JBDSHM010000300.1:0-5061 GCA_039918495.1 Sulfuriferula sp.
GACGGCATCGACAATGACAAATTTTATTTCGTCGTGCGCGGTCAGGTAATTGAGGTTGTTCCAGTCGTGCTTGGCCACCTCGCCCGAACCCGGAGTTTTGATATCCATAATTCTGGAAACGCGCGGGTCAACCCCGCTGATGTCCAATGCACCACTAGTTTCGAGTGACACGTCGTAGCCGGCATCGCTCAACGCAGCCAGCAGACGTAATGCATTTTTTTGGGCAAGTGGCTCACCGCCGGTGACGGTGACAAAACGGGGGGTATATTCAGCTACCTGCTGCAGGATAGCGTCGATGCTCATACTGTTGCCGCCATGAAAAGCATAGGCCGTATCGCAATATCCACAGCGTAACGGACATCCTGTCAGACGAATGAACACCGTTGGCAGGCCAGCACGGCTGGTCTCACCCTGTACGGAATAAAAAATCTCGGTAATACGAAGCGTAGCGTCGGACAAGATATTACTTCAGCGCGTCCAGGCGCTTGCGCGCAAGCGTAGAAGCATTGCTGTCCGGATATTTGGTCACGAGCGTTTGCAGGGTTTTACGCGCTGCATCGAGATCACCCAGTTCCAGTTGAGCACTGGATATATTGAGCATGGCATCCGCAGCCTTGGGATTATCCGGATGTGCCGTGATCAGTTTTTTCTGCTGAACGATAGCGGACTTGTAGTCCTTCATGGAAAAGTAGGCATTCCCTATCCAGTACTGCGCGCTGGGAACCAATGGATTGTCCGGATATTTTTTGATGAAGACCTTGAATGCGGTAATCGCGGCTGGGTAGTTTGCAGTCTTGAACTGGTTTAATGCAGCTTCGTAATCTTGTGCGCTGTTTCCACCTGCAGCAGGCAGTGCGGGGACAGCCGCAGCGGTCTTGTTTGCTGAAGTATCAGGAGGTGTCGGCGGAGCCGATGCATTATCGGCATGCGACAAATTTCGCAATCGTGTATCCAGATCGGTATACAAATCATTCTGCCGTTTTTGGGTAACGCTGATATCGTTGGACTGCACATCCACATCGCCACGCAGGCGTCGCACTTGTGCTTTGAGTGATTCGACCTCCGACAACATATTCAGCATGGAACCATTTTGGAGCATGGATTCAAGCTTACCGATGCGCTCATCCATGTTGTTAATTTGCGTTTGCATATCAGCCAGACGGCGCGCCACTTCTGCGTCATCCGCCAATGCCGGCAAACAGGTACCGGCAAGACAGACAACCAGTAACAGGCGATGAAATGGCGCGCGCATCATCAGGGCTTACTCGCCTTGATAGACGATATCGACGCGACGGTTTTCCTTCCAGTCTGACTCGTTATCGCCCGTGGCTTTGGGTTTTTCTTCTCCGAAGCTGACCGCTTCCATTTGTGACTCAGGCACGCCCATCACACTCAGCACCTTGCGCACGCTATCGGCACGACGCTGACCCAACGCCAGGTTATATTCACGGCTACCGCGATCATCGGTATTGCCTTGCAAGGTCACTTTGGTATCCTTGTGGCCGCTCAGGTAACCGGCATGCGCTTGCAAAGTTGGGCGATAGCTATCCTGTACCACCGAACTGTCGAAATCGAAATACACGCTACGCTTCGACAATGGGCTATTCGGGTCGTTGAGCGGGTTGACCTGCTTGTTACGCGCGGCCTCTTCTTCGGCCAGACGACGCTGCTCCAGTGCACGCGCCTCTGCTGCTTTTTCAGCCGCTGCCTTTGCTGCAGCATCCTGTGCTTTTTGTGCGCTTAAATCCTGTACATTAGCAGGTTTTTCCTGCATAGACGAACATCCAGCAAGTACACCAACCAGAAGCAGACTCAGTATCATTTTGTTCATGTTATTTCCTTTGAGTTTAATTAATTACACGTGCAACCAGTTGAACAAGTTATTGTCCAAGCCAACATGGCTGCGTTGCGGCTTGGTCAAATTCATCATAGTGCCAAATGTGCCCTTGGCGACAGGCACAAGCAAGCATTTTCTGATGATCCCCGGGCTTATGGCGCGGCTAGCCTGTAGAAAAGTTACTTCTCACCGGTTCGATTTGCCAACTCCCCATATCGTATCTGCATGCCGGGAAAATTTACCCAGCCTGCATGTGCGCAAAACTGAAAATCATTTCCGGCATCCAGCTACGACAGCGCTTGGGATACCGGATTTCATTGCGAGTTCCATACTGACTACTTCGTCAGTTTTTAGGCCCCCAAGCCGGTTCACGCATATCGCCGGCCTGATCGGATAAACGGGCATGTGTCTTACCATCTACCGACACTGTAGCCAGAATTCCGTGTCCACGAATCTCGGTGGCATAAACAATCATGCTGCCATTCGGCGCAAAACTGGGCGATTCATCATGGGTGGTATCGGTCAGCACCTGCACCTGGCCATTTGTCAGACTTTGCAGCGCGACCTGAAAACGTCCGGCATCACGACGTATATAAGCAAAGCTTTTTCCGTCCGGACTCCATGCTGGCGAAACATTGTAGTTACCCTCAAAGGTAACGCGCTTCACATCGCTACCATCGGCATCCATACGATAAATCTGCGGGCTGCCACCGCGATCGGAAGTGAACAGAATCGATTTTCCATCAGGACTCCAAACCGGTTCCGTATCGATATTGCCACCGTGCGTCAGCCGAGTAACACCCGAACCATTGGCATTGATGGTGTAAATCTGCGACCCATTATCCCGTGTAAGGACAATCGCCAATTTGCTGCCATCCGGTGCCCAGGCGGGCGCGCTATTGCTGCCCTTGAAATTGGCCAGCACCCGGCGCGAACCAGTGGCCAGCGACTGAACGTAAATAACCGGTTTTTTATTCTCAAACGAGACATAGGCAATGCGCGAACCATCGCGTGACCAGGCAGGCGAAATCAGTGGTTGCGTGGAATTCACCACGACTTGTGGATCCTGTCCATCGGAGTCCGCGACCAGCAGTTGGTAATGCTTTCCCTGCTTGATGATATAAGCAAGACGCGTCGAGAACGAACCGGGCACACCGGTCAGCTTTTCGTATACCACATCGGCAATCTTGTGACCGGTGGCGCGTAATTGTGCAGGGGTAATGGTGAAGTTAAGTGCAGCCACCTGGGATTGTTTAACCGCATCCATCAAACGAAAGCGCACTTCCAGCCGTCCATCCGGCAGGGGCACAATGCGACCTATCACTGCGGCATCGCTGCCTAACGCCCGAAATGCGGAGAATGGCACATCTCCCGCATCAGTAGGCGGCGGCTGAACACTGCTCGCATCCACCAGCCTGAACTGGCCGCTTCGATTCAGATCCCCTCCCACTACACTGCTAATGACCTGGGCCGCAGCGGGCGCGCCGACGAATGGCACTATGGATACGGGAATACGGGTAGCCGCGCCGCCAAACACCTCAATGGTCATGGCGGCAAAAACAGCCTGCGTCAAGCCAAACAACAGCAAGAAAATAGCAAATCGGCTAAAGCTTAGGTTAAACCATTCAATCTTCATAAGTCTTCCATTTTAACACATTCACCCGGCTCAATTTTCCTGCTTGGGCTGGATTGGTAAAGTCAGGTCGTGGAAACGCGCGGCGACTGCTTTATCGGGGGGCAACGGCAATGGTACCGCTTTCAGAATTGCGCGTTCCACTGCTGTATCGTAAGCGGGCTGACCACTGCCAGTCACCAACCGGACTTGTGCCACCTCACCAGTGGGGAGCACCGTCACGGCAAACACTGCCTTGGGATTACCCACCATATTCTCGGGCAGACGCAGCATACTGGCAATCTTGCTGCGTATGCGTTCCTTGTAAGTCGCTTCCATTTTAGCCTGCTCGGAACCCAACTGGCTGGCCTGCTGAGCCTGCTTCAATCGACTGGTTTCATTCGCCAATTCCTTGTTCATGAAATCACGCGACTGCTGCATATTCAGTTTACGCAAGGCTTCTTGCTTGCGCTTTAGGTCATCCTGCTTGCGCTTCGCCTCTTGCTGCTTTTCCTGCACCAGTTTTTCCTGTTGCTGTTTTTCCTGTTCAGCCAGTTTGCGTTGTTGGGCTTCCAGCTTTTTCTGTTGCAATCGCTCCTGTTTGCGTTGTTTTGCATCGAGTTGTTTTTGCTGCTCAAGTTGCGCCTGTTGCTCACGCATCAGCTGTTCTTTGCGCTTTTTTTCCTTTAACGCAATATCCGGCTTCGGTTGAGGCGGCTGCGGCTCAACGACAGGTTCAGGCTTGGGCTTGGGCTGGGGTTTCGGCGTCGGTTGGGGTTGCACCACATGCTTTACCCGCGGGGGGGGCAATGCTTCCCACAGATCCGCCATCACCGGTGGTGGCGGATGCGATCGCCAGTTCACGCTGAAGATCAAAAATCCGATAAACAACAGATGCACCAGCACCGCCAATATCGCAGCGGGCAAACGCCCGGGTTTAACCGTGTCCTCCCGCATTAACTGGCCCCGGGTTTGGCCAGCAGGCCCAAACGCTTGACATGGTTTTTCTGCATCAAGCTCATGATTTTCATTACTTCTTCGTAACGCACGCTCTTGTCGGCAGCAATGACGACCGGTTGATCGGGATTGGCCTGTTGTTTCTCGTTGATGAGACCTGCCAGCTCGGCGCGGGTAACGACGCTATCCGAGCCGCCGATAGCACGATCGCGCAAACGTAATGTGCCATCGGCACGAATAGTGACTTCGATCGGTTCAACCGGTACGGATTGGGATTTCGCCACGCTCGGCAATTCCACTTGGCCAGGATTGATCATTGGCGCCGTAATCATGAAAATAATCAACAGCACCAGCATCACATCGATGTAGGGCACGACGTTGATCTGATTCATCT
Organism: Sulfuriferula sp.; assembly: GCA_039918495.1. Lineage (GTDB taxonomy): Bacteria > Pseudomonadota > Gammaproteobacteria > Burkholderiales > Sulfuriferulaceae > Sulfuriferula. Next base: position 4,801 of record JBDSHM010000300.1, read on the forward strand.
GCTTGCGCGGGCGACGACTACTCATGCATCAAGCCCTGTGTGCCTGACGTTGCAGGATATTGGAGAATTCTTCCATGAAACTCTCAAAACGGTTGGCCAAACGGTCAATATCGTGGGTATAGCGGTTATACGCAACCACTGCGGGGATCGCCGCAAACAGACCCATGGCCGTAGCGATCAGCGCCTCAGCAATTCCCGGCGCCACATTGGCCAATGTGGCCTGCACTACATTGGACAACCCACGGAATGCATTCATGATGC
>JBDSHM010000301.1:0-1532 GCA_039918495.1 Sulfuriferula sp.
CAATGCTTTTGTTCAGCAGGGTCGCGTCGGTCTTGTATTGCGCACCATTACCACCAAGATCCCGCGTTTTGAAGAATTGAATCTGCCCGCCGTATTGCGCGACGTCGCCATGGTCAAACGCGGGCTGGTGATTTTTGTCGGGGGCACCGGTTCCGGAAAATCCACATCGCTTGCGGCAATGGTCGGCTTCCGTAATGAGAATGCCCAGGATCACATCATTACCATCGAAGATCCGGTCGAGTATGTCCACGAGCACAAAAAATCCATTATCACCCAACGAGAAGTGGGTGTGGATACGGACAACTGGTTTGCAGCATTGAAAAACACCTTGCGTCAGGCGCCTGACGTGATCTTGATCGGCGAGGTGCGCGACCGGGAAACCATGGAATATGCCATCGCCTTCGCCGAAACCGGTCATTTGTGTCTGACCACCCTGCATGCCAATAGTGCTAACCAGGCACTGGATCGCATCATCAACTTTTTCCCGGAAGAACGCCGCCAGCAATTGCTGATGGATCTATCACTCAATCTCAAGTCGTTTATCTCGCAGCGTCTGATCGCAAAAAAAGGCGCGCCGGGACGTGTCGCTGCGGTGGAGATATTGCTCAATTCCCCCCTGATTTCAGAACTGATTTTCAAAGGGGATGTGCACGAGATCAAGGAAATCATGACCAAGTCACGTGAACTGGGCATGCAAACTTTCGACCAGTCTCTGTTCGATCTTTATGAAGCAGGGCTGATCAGCTACGAGGACGCACTGCGCAACGCCGACTCACTCAACGACCTCAGGCTGAAGATCAAGCTGCAAGGCCAGGAATCCAGAGAACGCGACATCATGTCGGGACTGGACCATCTGGACATTGTATAGCCGGCTGCTCTACTCATCCCGGATCAACAAGGAATGAACATATTGGGAAAATTAACATTTTCCGGAGTCCGGGCGCGCGTACTATTGCTGGTGGCGCTCTCGGTCGCGCCATGGCTCGCCCTCACCATTTACCATGCCGTTGAAGACCGCGGTTTTGCAGTCGACGTGGCGCAGGAAAGCGCACTACAGCTGGCGCGTCTTATTTCCTTCGACCAGCGCGAAACCATTAGCCGCTCGCGTCATCTGTTGCAAACGCTATCCTCTTTACCGGAGATCAAGAATGGGGCACCGGCTGACTGCCGGTTGCGTCTCCACAGTCTGCTCGACAGCACAGAAAGCTATGCCAATATCGGCGTAATGGACGTGCATGGCAACTTGTTGTGCGACGCCGTCGCGACTAAAAAATCGATCAATGTCAGCGACCGCCGCTGGTTTCGCGATGCGCTCAATACGCGGCACTTCGTCATCGGCAGCTTCATTATCAGCAGAACCACCGGCAAACCCGTTATTGTCACCGCCCAGCCACTATTAGATGCGCAAGGGAGGGTGCACAGGGTTGTTTTCGCGTCGATCGATATCAGCTGGCTTGAGCACCTCCTGCAGCAGGTCAAACTACCGGCCGGTATGGCGGTGAGCGTGTTAGACGCCAATGGCGTGTTTCTGG
>JBDSHM010000302.1:0-2211 GCA_039918495.1 Sulfuriferula sp.
GGGAATAGGTGCAGAGTAAGGAAAAATCTAGTTGCTTGGACAGGTCATTCCAGAATTTTTCCAGCTCAATCGCGGCTTCATGCTGTTTGTTCTGCCACAGTATATTTACCATGTCCCCATAGGCGCGTATTTTTTTATGGTTCAATTGTATAGCCTGAATAATTTGCCCAAGGTGTTTCTCAAAGAGTTCCCATTCAGGCATGCCGTCGATCATGAATGTCGAGAGTAGAATTTCTGCGTCAAAAAAACGAATCTGACCCTGATTCTTGCGCTCCAGTATGTCATCTCCACTGAGTTCCAGGCTGGCAATCATCGCCTTGCGACGCGCCGGCGTGGTAATCACGATGGCTGTCTCACCATTTCTTAAGCCTGTACAGACATAATGGGTAACAGCTTCCACCAAAAAGATGTCGTTTTGACATATTTGTACAATGTGATTGCCGACCTCTGGCTGGGCCAATAGTGTTCGCCAAGACTTATTTGTTTGCATGGGATTTCCAGTGTGTGTAGAAAAAACCGAGGAGCTACGCTAAAATCTGAGAATATGCAATGATATTATCAGATTGACAAATATTGAGATACTTTTTTACATTTGATACGTCTCTCTTCGCTTGTTTTTTGATCAAATGCGCTTACCGTTTTCCTTCCAGGTTGCAATGCAAGATGGCTGCTATACCCACTAAGCATGCCCACTGATCGCTCTGCTATAACGTGAATTGCAATCAGGATTCAAGCATCTCGTTCTCTCGCTAAGATGTCGCTACACACCAATACACATGGTACAGTCACTCCTCGAACATCAGATAAAAGCTTATAGCTATCTGTTGTCGATGCGAGCTGATTTTATGTGTTCCAGAGCAAACACCTTCACCAGGTTTTCAAAACGTCATCTATAGGTGGTGTGTATTCTGCCCGCAGAGGCATACGTCACGTGTGACCGCTTTGCAGGTAGAGACAAGCTTACTTTTCCCACGCTCATTCCTCTTTGAACCTTGGGGTTGATTTTAGAAAGTGGAATCGCCATAAGCCAATCCCATGAATTGCTCAGGTAGACCGTGCCGCCGATGATCACGGGATTGACAATGCCGAAACGACCGCCAACGTGGTATTTATGAATCAGCGTACCGCTGGAAGGATTCAGGGTGTAGAGATATTCTGCGGTTGCAACATACAGACTGCCTTGATAGTAGGTGGGTGCGCCGCGCCCAGAACCCGCTGCACTGGCATCCGGTACTTGCCATGTCCAACGTAATTTTCCGGATTTGAGATCGTATGCCTGAATCACATTATTCACAGGCGTACCAACGTAGACAACGCCATCATAAATCATGGGAACGCCGCCTTTGAATGCTGGTGGCTTGGCTCCGCGCCCCATATTGGCTTGCCACAGTTTTTTGCCTGTGTTCGCATCGAAACTGACGATGCGTGTATCCATGGTTGTTTTTCCTTTTTCTTGTTTTTGATCCGCTACAGCATCCATGACGACTATCCCATTGCTTACTGCCGGAGACACATCTCCAATTCCGGTGTCCTCAGCACCCTTGATAGTGGATTTCCACACGACATGACCGTTGGTCTCGTCTAGACAAAATACGCCGCCGGGCGAGGACATTGCGACGTACATTTTTCCGTCTACGATGGCTGGGCTGGACATGTTGGCCATGCCTTTGAGTTCGGTCTTCCAAACCAGCTTTCCGGTTTTAGTATCGACAGCCTGGGCATATCCATCGCCAGTCGTAATATAAATTTTGCCATTGCTATATGCTGCGGTCGGCATGGCTTCACCTTTGGTTGGGAAGTGCCACAACAGTTCGCCCGTCTTTGCGGACAAGGCGTATATACCATTAAAGCTGATACCTTCTCCCCTGGCAGCCGTTTTTGTTTTGGCGAATTTGGAAACATTCGAGAAATTAAATCCAACGTTTCCTGCCGACAGGAAAACCATGCCTTCAGCTACGATGGGGGTGCCCATCAAGGTATTGCCTACCGGGCTGGTGCGCCAGATCAATTTACCAGTCTTCGCGTTCACAGCGTAGGCGAATTGGTCGTCGCTTTCTGCATAGACGATACCATTGGCAATCGACACACCAACCGCGTTGCCGTAGAACTGGGTTTGAGTGGACGGTCCGCGCCGCGCACCATAGACCGAATTATCGAATGAGTCCTTCCTGTCGAGAGGCCATGAGCGAGCTTCGGCAAATTTCCACTCCG
>JBDSHM010000303.1:0-7890 GCA_039918495.1 Sulfuriferula sp.
CTATCCTGACTGTCCTCTTGCTTTACATAGCAAAGGATTTGCCATGTGACATTGGAGCAGGAGCGGCAATGTCAGGATTTGGAGAATCTATACTTCTCATGTTGGTTGCGATTCCTTGCTATCTGTGGGCATTAGCAAGGCTGTTATTTCGACGGGCCTCAAGAGGAAAACCTACTGGGGAGGATAAATGGATTGACCGTCTGGCCATAACGACTATCGCTGGGATGACTTTGTACGCAATACTGGTAATTCCAACCCTCTTTACTTATCCTCATCCTCTCCAAATTCTCTGTAAACAGCCATACCTTAGATTCCTGTTTAAATATCCGATTGCACCCAATTAGGAATCGAAGGGTGATCCGCCATTAAAATCTTCTCGATTTGGCTTGCTGGCCAGTGGCCCTGACATAAAATTCGTTACGCGGCCGGAGGCGGCCAGAGCGCTTGGGCATTGCACGTTTATGTTCAATCGCGCAGCGATTTCCCCCGGGGTGGTTGGCTGCGCCGGTTGGTGTGTGGCGGTGTTGTAACATAACGGCGACTTATGCAAAGTCGCGCTACGCGCAACCGAGCTGTCAATCAGCGTCCAATAGTTTCCAGGTGTCAGCGTCCAATAGTTTCCAGTTGATCAGGCCGTTTTCATGCTCTTCTTGCGCTGTTTGAAGCGATAGGAATCGTTGCCGGTTTCCAGGATGTCGCAGTGATGGGTAATACGGTCGAGCAAGGCCGTAGTCATTTTGGCGTCGCCAAATACCGTCACCCATTATCCGAATGAGAGGTTGGTCGTGATGATCAGCGAAGTCTTTTCATAGAGCTGGCTGATCAGATGGAATAACAGCGAACCACCGGAAGCCGGAAAGGGCAGATAGCCCAATTCATCGAGAATTACTGCGTCGATCTGTGCCAACTGTTTGGCCAGATTGCCGGCGCGTCCCTGTTGCTTCTCCCGCTCTAACTGATTGACCAGATCAACTGCGTTGTAGAAGCGCACCCGCCGGCCATGATGAATGGCAGCCACGCCCAGCGCGGTGGCAAGGTGGGTTTTACCGGTGCCCGTGCCACCCACCAGAATCAAATTGTGCGCACTTTCCATGAAGGCAGCGGTTGCCAATTGCTGGATATGCGCAGGCGGTAGCGGTGTTTCCGTCCAGTCGAATCCAGTCAGGTCACGATGCACGGGGAATCGGGCTGCGTTGAGCTGGTAGCGCAAGGTGCGCACTTGCCGATCGGCCTGCTCGGCCTCGATCAGTCGATCCAGCCAGGCTTCCGGTTGCATCGGCTGACGCGGACCTTCCGCCACCAGTTCCAGCCAGGCTGTGGCCATGCCGAAGAGCTTGAGTGACTTGAGTTGTGCTATGCGATCAATGGACATATTGACCTCCGAGCAGGTAGTCGTAACGGTTGCAATCGGCCAGGGGTTCCACTTGTAATCGCAATTGATCCGGCAAACTTATTTCGGCAGGCCGTGGCGGCGCGGTGAGTCGCCGCAGCGCGTTCATGACCACAGCTGCGGTAACGATGCCGCACTCCAGGGTCAACTCGCAGGCCACTGCCAGGGTCTCCAGACCGACTTCACGCGCTATCAGCAGCAATTCTACAAAGGCGCGATCCCCCTTGGGTTGCTTCAGGATGCGGTCACGCACCACCTGAATCGGCATGGGTAAATCCCACTCCAGAAACGGCACACCGTTCCTGAGTGCGCCGGGTTTCTTCTCCAATACTGGCAGGTAATGCCAAGGGTCGCAGATCAACTGATCGCGCCCGAAGTGACGGACATGCTCGGCAATCACTTCACCATCGGCTACGATACGAATGAGTTCTGCGCTGCTGCGCACGGAGACCACTTTGCCGGCAAAGCCAGCCGGTACGCTGTAGCGGTTGCGGTCTATCCGCACCAGGCACGTGCTTGGAAACACGCAGCATCTGCTCAACGTAGCCATCGAATGGTGCGGTAATGGCACACAGGCTTGACCTCTCCTGCGCAAAGCACTCGGCAATCGTGCGGCTCGGTTGGGCAGGATGCTTGCGCTGCGCCAACTCTTTGCAGCGGGTCACCAGCCAATCGTTGAGCGCCGCGAAGCTGGCAAAGCGCACCAGTGGGGTAAATAACCATTCCCGGATATTGCCCACCTGGTTCTCGACTTGCCCCTTCTCCCATCCAGACGCCGGTGTACAGGCCACCGGTTCGAACAGGTAGTGATTCGCCAAGGCCATAAAGCGGCGGTTAAAACGACGCTCTTTACCCACCAGAATCGCTTCGACCACGGCTTTGAGGTTGTCGTACACCATGCGCAGCGGCACGCCGCCAAAGAAGACGAAGGCTCTGTTGTGTACATCGAATACCATCTCCTGGGTTTCGCGAGGATAGGCGGCGACGAACATCTGCCGACTATAGGTCAGGCGGAAATGGGCTACCTTGATGGTTTGCATGATGCCACCGAGTTCAACGTGCTCGTAGCTCCAATCAAACTGGCAAACTTCACCGGGTGCAAACACCAGCGGCACGAAGGCTTGTGTGATGGACTGCCCGGACTGGGCACCCTTCCACTTTCTGACAAAGCGCTGAATGCTATCGTACGCGCCACGATAACCCTCGGCTTGCAAGCCTTCGTACAGACGCTGCGCGGTACGACGTTGGGCTTTCGGCAAATGGCGCTCGGTTTCAAGCCACTGCTCAAGCAGCTGATTAAAATCGCCCAGCTTGGGAGACGCTTGATGCTGGCGAACGTAGGTCGGTTCGGATTCGGTCAGAAGATGCTTGCGAACGGTTGGACGGGAGAGGTTCAGGTCACGTGCAATCGAGCTGATGCGGTCGATGCCGACCAGATGACGGCGCCGAATTTCGGCAATAAGATCCATGCGTAACACTCCAGATTCTCCGATCAAAATACCGGATGATTTCATACTCAGGAGTGGAAACTATTGGACGCTGTTCCCACCCCTAATCTGGAAACTATTGCACGCTGTTTGACAGCCACGGCTGGGCAGCTTTGGTTCGATCTTTTCCTTTTGACCATGAGATAACGGCTGTAGGCGTGACGCAGGAACACCAGGCCCATGACGGGGAGAAAGTATTCGTTGCTGGCGTAGTTGGAGTTGGCGCGCAGGTTGTCGGCGGCACTCCAAAGGCGTTTTTCGATGGCTTCGATGTGTTCGAGTTGGGGCATTCGGCTTAGGTTCTAGTTGTTCTGTTTGGCGCAATATTCCATGAAGCTTGCGCGGAAAATTCGTGCTTCCCGGTGGTTGGAAGCCGGGTGGGTTCTATCGCCCTTGTCTGATAGGAAATGGCCGATAGAAGCCATTGATTCTTCGAGAGCGAGGGAGGATATCGCCCACGTTCTATCGCCCGGATAACATCGATATCGTACGTCATGTCCGATAGCCTCTCATCGCGCCAGCGAGTAGCGTCGCCAACGTTTCTCGCCTTCGTGGTGCACCTCGCCCTTATCGATCAGGCTATCAAGTGCACGCTTGATCTGCTTGGGGTGAAGCTCGCCGCCAATGCGTTGATGAATGTCACCTATCGCCGAATGTGGGTAGCGGCTCAGGTCTTCAAGGATCAGCGCGGCCAGGCGATGAGGCTCGATTCGCTTGAGGGTGGTCGCTCCGGAGAAATCCAGATTCCTGAGTAATGTTGGATCGACGAAGTAGCGGGTGCCTTGTGTGCGGCCTGAGCTCTTGACAATGTTCCAGTCGAGCAGGCGCGATAGCCAAGGTTGCAGGGCTTCTATTGATGGCAGTTCCAGCAACGCTGCAAGTTCCCGCGCAGTCAGTGCATCGTGTTGCGCCAGCAGACCCAAGGTGATCCGCTCGCGCTGTGTAAGTTGGTAGGTCTGGTCGGCCTTGGCAATGAAATCGATGACTTCGGGCTTGAGGATGCGACGACGTATGGTGACCTGAACCCGGTCGTGCTCCTCACGCAATTCAGGTGCGGGCCGCCCTTGCGAGAGCAGGATTTCGTAAATTTTGTCGAAGCCGCTGCCTTCGCGTTCCATTAGTTTCAGGTCGTGGAACAGGCGGGCAAGATGCTCATTGCGCCGCACGGTGGTGTGCAGCACGTTCTTCGGTGTCACGCCCAGCGGCAGGGGGCCGGGGTTTATGATTTCAAGTCGGTCTGGGTGCAGGTTGAGAAAAATGTCACCGCGCTGGGTATAGGGCCGGTGCACCAGTGCATTTACCAGCAACTCGCGAACGACGATTTCGTCGAATGCTGGAACCTGCTGCCGGTAGAGGCCATCAGGCAATTCGTAGCGCTCGCGGAAATCGGGCACTTCTTCCCAGACGGACTCGATCAGCTCCATCGGATTCTGACTAAAATCATCCCATGTGAGCTTGTTGACCTTCTGGTCATTGTCGTCGTACTTGATGAACTGGATGACCGGCGCCGTCGCCAGTTGCGCTCTATGCTTTTGCTGTCCCAGACACAAGATGCCGAGGTTGGTAAGGTATTGCCCGCTTGCCAGTTGGTAGTGGTCGAGCAGTTCGTCGGCTAACTTTTCCTTGACCGAAGGTTTGACGCGGTCAGAAGCGCGGATGGCACCAATGAAATTGCCGAGTTTGTCCGGGTCGGCGGCTTCGCGTGGCACGTGTAGAGTGGTCTGCGTCTCCCACGGCAACGCGGAGCGCTCACTCGCCAGCCTGAATACATCGTCGCCGGTGACGGGTTTGCTCTGGTCGGCAATACGTAGGAAGTAACGGCCATCGGTGGTCGATGCGACTGTGAGTGAGCGTGGGATAGTGAGCTCAATATACTGGCCACCATTTGATGCTGTCAGGACTTCTGGCAAGGCCGCCACGCTGACGGTGCGTTCAGCCATTTTGCGCCGGAGGGTGTCAGGCAGATCGGTGGGGATGCGTTGGCCCGGCGCCGGCAAATCCTGCCCGTCCTCGATGCCAATTAGCAGTCGTCCACCCGTCGCGTTGGCGAAGGCGACACAATCTTTGACCAACTCATTCCAGTCAGCAGTTTTTCCGGTCACCGACCGCAAGGACTTCTTGTCGAGTAATTGCCCTTCCTGACTCAACGGCCTTTCCTTCCCCTAAAGCTTTTGTGGGCTGATGTGTCGAATGTCACCCAGGTCTATTTATTCACTTTTCAATTGCCGATCAGGCTGCGCAAAATGGACGAAAAAGTGGACACACTATACCGGATGGCGGCAGCACCCGGTAGGCACCTCTTCGAAGCGTTCTGAAATCGACTGTTTGATGGTGCCGCGATTGTAGCGTTTATCCAGTCGAGACACGCCCAGATTGGGCCTCGACGTTGCTTTGTCGGTCAGTTGCGAATAATACCGGTCGGGGGAATGGATAGAATCAAATAATCCTAGTCGAAACTCGCTTTGAGTGTAGGTGATTTTATGCCGTGGTGGCAGGGCGTTACAGCTCCTCCGAATACAGATAAATGAACATGCTGTGTGTCGAAAATTACAATCCGCACATAGATTTTCTTCGTACACGCAGAGACCTAACCTGAATCTTTCAGCAGTCTGACCAGCTGGCAACTCAGACCTCTAGAAAATAGCACGTTAAAGCCATTGCAATTTTTCGATACCATTTCAATACATTTCCCCATAATATTTCACTGCATTTTTAGTTGACAGGGATTGCCGATTGGAATTTCTAATTCATTGCTTATTGAATTACAACTCTATAACAAATCAATTACAGAAAATCGCTTAGTTACCGGGACAGGATGCATGATGACGGACGATAAACCGCCCATCACCGCAAAATATCATTCGGTTGCTTCGCACCCTTCACAATATTTTTCTTCATGAGAAACGTCAGGGCTTCGCCCCGACACCCGGAGAGGACCTTCTTCTGCGCACGGCTGTCGCCATCGACGAATTGTGAAGTAACTACAAAAAATGATCATTAATGTTGCACTGAGCAGGAAGACAGCAGATCCTCATTTATGAATATTGAGCAATGCCTCATTGAGGATAAGCTTGTACGAAATCATCGAAAATTCACGGTTATTAAAGTATGACAAACTGCTTTAAAGTCGTGAATACAGATATCTAAAAACCGCCTTTCTCGCTGCAATGTAGGCACAACTGGTTCGACGCCCTCCCTAAATATTCATACAAACCCGATCCCTCTTCTCCCGCTTGCCTGCAAAGCAAAGTCAGTCGGCAGCAGCTTGTTCCGATCTGCACGCAAAGCATTGCCCACCGCTAAGCGGATGGACCGCGAATATGACCTCAAGTCATTGTTGGCCATGGTGGCGAGCATATCCGGGTCGGCTCCGAGGTCCACATTTACCGAATCGCAGTAATCATTAAAAATCTGGCAGGCAACGTCACGTTGCTGCTCCTTGGTGAATGGCGGCACATTAATTACATGGAAGCGCGAGGCCAACGGCGCGGATATTTCATGGTTGGCCGTAGCAATGAAGATGATGTGAGAGGCGTCGAATTTCAGCATCATACATTCATCCTTGAAAGACCTAGCCGTCTCCGGCTCAAGCAGGTCGAGCAAAACCGGCTCGATCTGGTCGCCCGAGTTGCCGGCGACCTTGTCGATTTCGTCCAAAAGAATGACGGGGGTGCAATACACATGACGCGACAACGCAAAGAATATCTCACCGGGCATCGGGTCTCTGTAGTGCGGGCTGGTGCCATTAATCGAGAACGCCCCTTGCATGCCACCGGCACTGAGCTTTTCGAAGACCACTCCCAGCGCTTTGGCCAGCGCTGCAGCGAAAAACGATTTACCCACGCCGGGTGAGCCCAGCAACAGAATCGGCGACAGATGAAATTCACTATCCGGCAATCGAGACAGCAAACGCAGTTCGGTATCGATCAAATCGATGGCTTCTGCAAAATTCGGAAATTTGACGCGCAACCCTCGCAGACTGATATCGACATGGGGAAGCAGCGCATTGCTGAATTTGGAACGCGGCGCATGCCGGGTCGGGGCGCGTGAGAGCTGCTGCACATAGCGGGCGCCGCCATTTCTGAGTGCGTCGTCAAAGGCATCTTGCACTCTGCCGATGCGCTCCGAATTGCCGCCCGTCCATTTTCTGAGTGCCGATTTGGCGGATTCGAGATCGAATATCTGAACCGGCTCGGAATGCGGTGAAGTCGGAAAAGCTCGCATGATGGATTCTTCGAAATAATCGGGGGACTCAATGTTGATGCGAGCGTAAGGATATCGTTCCGATTGAGTGGTGGTCTCTTCTACCCTGCGTTTTTTTTCTTCTTCGATCTCCTCCATTTGTGCGGCCATGCGCGCCTGCTGAAGCGAGGCCGGTACCAGCAATTTTGCGTGCGGGTCGATCAGAAAACCAGCATCTTTCCCATCGACGCGGTGTTTTTTAGTAGAATTGCAGCTGCTCATGGTGATTTCCTTCCTCAAAAAAGATATTTCTGTGAGCCGGCGACGGGTGCGCTAACATCCGTCGCCACCTCCTGTTTTTTTCCTCATCAAGCGTTTTCGATGGTGAGGATCTTTCCCTGCCGATCGAGCTCCTCCAACGCCCACTCGATTAAGCCCACAATGCCCGGCGCTTGCGGCCCAAGGACGGCGGCTTTCAGCCTGTCATGGGTGGCTGCCGGCAATTGCAACAGCAGTTGTTTGGCGACATCGGGACGACGAATTTTGCCTTTCACGATCACCCGAACGTCGTCTAAGAATCCGCTCTGCGGCGTTGTATGGCTGAGCTTGAAAAATGGGGGCATCGCAACTCCTTGCTTTTGGCTATGAGAACAATACTAACATAGTATATAGTAGTTTGTTGGATGAATTAATTGATGTTGCGGACGCGTTCCATGCCCCTGCAGTCGACCGACAGCATTCATCCAAGTTCTTCGAACAAGCTATACCGTAGGGCAGACTTCTTTGGGCTATTTCTTCTGCCCTTTCAGTCCCTCCCAGGGTAAACGTGCC
>JBDSHM010000304.1:0-5574 GCA_039918495.1 Sulfuriferula sp.
TCGCGCGGCTTGAACTGGATGGTGGTCTCGAACATTTCCATCGGCGCCGGATCGGTCGCGGTTTCGGCCCGACCAGCCTTGCCGAATACGCTTGCGACTTCGGGCACGGATTTGATCATGCGGTCAGTCTGCTGCAACAGTTGTGTAGCTTTCTGTACGGACAGGCCGGGCAATGCAGTCGGCATATACAACAGGTCGCCTTCATCCATGGCTGGTAAAAATTCGCCGCCCAGCTGGCTCACCGGCCAGGCGCTGGTGAGGAACACAAGAAATGCAATCAGCAAGGTCAATTTTGGCCGGCGCAGCACCGCATTCAGGGATGGCCGGTAGAGTCCGATGAGCAGGCGGTTGAGCGGGTTGCTGCGCTCATCGGGTATGCGTCCGCGTATCCAGTATCCCATCAGTACCGGCACCAACGTGATCGACAGCCCGGCTGCGGCCGCCATGGCGTAGCTCTTGGTAAAAGCCAGCGGGCCGAACAGCCGCCCCTCCTGCGCCTCCAGCGTGAACACCGGAATGAATGAGAGGGTAATCACCAGCAGGCTGAAAAACAGCGCCGGGCCGACTTCAACGGCAGCTGCCGTAATCACTTGCCAGTGCGCTTCGCCCTGTAGCGTCTCGCCCGGATGCGCATGCTGCCAGGCTTCGATCTTCTTGTGCGCGTTCTCGATCATCACCACGGCAGCGTCGACCATCGCACCGATGGCGATGGCAATGCCGCCGAGCGACATGATGTTGGCGTTAATCCCTTGATGGCGCATGACGATAAAGGCAATCAACACCCCCAGCGGCAACGACACAATGGCCACCAGCGAGGAACGCAGATGCCAGAGGAATATCGCGCACACCAGCGCGACGACAATGAATTCCTCGATCAGCTTGTGGCTGAGATTTTCCACTGCGCTGTCGATGAGCTGGCTGCGATCATAGGTGGGAACGATTTCCACGCCCGGCGGCAGGCTTTTTTTCAGTTCCGCCAGCTTGGCCTTGACTGCTGCGATGGTGGTGCGCGCGTTTTTACCGGAGCGCAAGATCACCACGCCGCCAACGACTTCGCCCTGCCCGTCGAGTTCGGCAACGCCGCGACGCATTTCCGGACCGAGCTGGATATGCGCCACCTCGCCCAGGGTGACCGGTACCCCGCCCTGCCCGACTTTCAGCGGAATTTCGCGGAAGTCATCCAGCGTTTTCAGATAACCCGAAGCCCGTACCATGTATTCGGATTCAGACATGTCCACCACGCCGCCGCCGGTTTCCTGATTCGCGTTGCGGATCGCTTTGATTACCTGTTCGTGCGTCACGCCAAAGCTGGCCAATTTCACCGGATCGAGCACCACTTGATACTGCTTGACCATGCCGCCGATGGTCGCGACCTCGGCAACATTGGGCAGGCTTTTCAGCTCGTATTTGAGGAACCAGTCCTGCAGGGCGCGTAGCTGGGCGAGGTCATGCTGGCCGGTGCGATCTACCAGCGCATATTCGTAAATCCAGCCCACCCCGGTCGCATCCGGGCCCAGCGACGGCTTGGCGCCGGCCGGCAGCTTGCCCTGTAACTGACTGAGATACTCGAGCACCCGCGAACGTGCCCAGTACAGATCGGTGCCGTCCTTGAACAGCACGTATACGAAAGAGTCGCCGAAAAACGAATAGCCGCGCACTACCTTTGCGCCGGGTACCGACATCATCGTGGTCGCCAGCGGATAAGTCACCTGGTTTTCCACGATCTGCGGCGCCTGTCCCGCGTAAGGTGTGCGGATAATTACCTGCACATCGGATAAATCCGGCAGCGCGTCGATGGGTGTACTCATCACCGCCCACACTCCCCAGGCGGTGGCGAACAGGGTCGCCAGCAACACCAGGAAGCGGTTATTGACTGACCATTCGATGACGCGCCGGATCATTTGGCGCCTCCGTTTTTCTCGAGACGTTCGATCACCAGGCCGCTATCGGTTTGGCGCACGCCGACGCGCACCTTGTCACCCACTTTGAATCCATGGATCAGGTGCGCGTTCGCCAGCGGAAAGCGCATGGTCATGCCGGGCATGTTGAGCGTCTTGAACGGACCGTGCGCAATGGTGACTTCATCTTTACCGATGCCGACAATACGGCCTTCTGCCTCATGCAGTGCAACGGCTGCTGGCGTCTGTGCGGGCACCGGTGTGGTGCCGGTATCTGGAGCGTCGGCAGCGGCGAAAATACCCTGCAGACTGGCATCCGAATCGATCAGGAACTGGCCCGAGGTGACCACCTTCTGGCCTTCACTCAAACCGCCCAGCACCGCTGTTTGTCCGCCCGCCTCGGCACCGGTTTGCACTTCCACCGGCCGGTAATGGCCGCCGCTTTCGGCCACCATGACCATGGCGCCCTTGCCGGTACGGATAATCGCCTCGGTCGGTACCAGCAGCACACTTTGCTTATTGCTGTCCGCCAGTTGCACCTGTGCCGTCAGCCCCGGGCGCAGATGGCCATGTTTATTTGGCAGCTCCACCCGCACTTTCAGGGTGCGGGTATCGAGGTTGGCTTCCGGCAGGATATCCGTCACGCGTCCCTGGATGACTTCACCCGGCAACGCAGGCAGCCGCGCCTGTGCGCTCTGCCCGACGCGGATCTGCTGGGCCAGCGCCTCGGGCACCGCCACGTCGAGCCAGACCGTACCCAAACCATTCACCTTGGCCAGGGTCTGGCCACTGGTCACCGTCATGCCGGCACGTACATCGAGTTCACGGATCACGCCACCCATCGGGAAGCTCACCGTCACCACCGGATGCGGCACGCCGCTGCGCTCTACCTGCTGGATCAGTTGGGACGGCATACCCAGCACTTGCATGCGTTGCCGTGCGGCGTCTATCAGTCCCGCATCGCCGCTTTTTTTCAGCGCCAGAAATTCCTGTTGCGCACCACTCCATTCCGGCACCAGCAGGCTGACCAGCGGGCCGCCCGCTGCGACCACGTCACCCGGCGCTCGTGCGAATACCCGTTCCACGAACCCCGCCGCCCGCGCCTGCACAATGGACACATCGCGCTCGTTGAAAGCCAGCACACCGGTGGCTTCCAGCCTCGGCGTCAAACTGCCCCGGGTTACGCTGGCGGTACGCATACCCAGGTTTTGCACGACTCTCGGATCGATTTTGACCGACCCAGCCTCCGCTTTATTACCACTGCCATCGGCATATTTCGGTACCAGCGCCATGTCCATGAACGGCGATTTACCCGGCTTGTCAAAATGCTGCTGGGGTACCATCGGGTCATACCAATACAGCGCCTTGCGCTCGGCCGGGGTGTGCGAAGGCGCGATTGTCGCCGGGCCTGAACTCATCTGGCTATGGTTTGCCCACCAGTAGCCACCCACCGCACCGACGGCCAAAAGTGCCAGCATCAGCGCGGTAAGTTTCAGGTGTTTTGCATTCATTATTCATTCTCCCCGTAAGCATAATGGAGGCGCGCGGCGACCAGTGCGCGCTGGCCTTCCAGGTCGATGGCCTTGAGGCGGGCATCGATCCATTCGCTGCGTGCGGCAATCACCGTCGCCAGATCGGTTTGGCCGCCACGGTAGGCCGCTAGCGCCAATTGGACCTTCTCCTGCGCCAGCGGCATCAGGCTGTCGTGCTGGCGCTGCACGGCACGGTCGAGTTGCTGGTAGGCAGCCAGGTCGGTCGCCAGCATCTGAGCGTGCTCGCGCAGAGTGGTTTCGCGCTCGGCGTCAATGCGTACCAGCTCTGCACGTTTGGCGGCAATTTGTGGATCCTGGCGGCGTGCGGCAAACACCGGCAAGTCAAAGGTGAACTGGATGGAGGCCATGTTGCTGAAATCAGGGCCGCGCTGCTGGTAGGCGAGCTCCACTGCCCAGTCGGGTTTTTTCGTGGATTCGGCTTCGCGCACTTCGGCTTCGGCTTGATTCGTCATTGAGTCATACACGGCCAGTTCGGGGTGGTGATGCAGATGGTGTGCCAGTGTTTCGGCGCTAACCGGCCAGACCGGCGCTTCACCTGCCAGCGGCTCGCTTCCCGCCGGACCTATCCAGCGCCTGAGGGCGGCTTCGGCATCGCTGCGTTCGCGTTCCAGCTGATCGTGTCGATCCGCCAGCGCGGCCGCTTCCTGGCGGGGCAGTATGGTGTCCATTGCCAGACCGCGTCCTGCGGCAATACGGGTGCGCACCGCCTCCGTCAGCAGCCGGTTTTCACGATATAGCGCATCGAACAATGCCAGCTTGCGTTCTACCGTGTAGCGGGCGATCCAGGCCAGCGCGGTTTCACGCCGCACCTTGAGCCGTTCGATGCGGCGCTCGGCCACGACCACCGCTATGCTGCTCTGCGCCACGTCGACACGTGCCTGGCGCTTGTCTGAATTGGGCACTTCCTGACTGACCCCGATGCGGCGCATGGTCATGAAATCACGATTGAGGTTAAAGCGATCCGGCCCATTGATGGGTAAGTTGTCGATACCCAGCATCAGTTTCGGGTCGGGCAGTTCTCCGGCAGGAATGGCGGCCTGTCGCGCCGCTTCGATCCGTGCGTTATCCACGGCTAACGAAGGCGCGGTACGCTCGGCCAGTTGCAGGGCCTTTTCAAAACTCAGGGGTGCGGCGACGGCGGGCACAGCAATAATTGCCACGATAATAGCCAGCACATTTCGCCGCCATGTAGGCAACAGGAATGTATTCATGCTCAAAACTCCCAGGATGAGCGCGCTCATAAGCGCACAGTCCCTCACACCATGTGAGGGAACAACCAGATCAGAGAATCAAAGCAAGCGTGGCGGACGCCAGACGCCGGATGCGTCGGAGGAAATGATGCGGGTAGATAATGGAGGCAAGGATAACCACTGGGGTAAGGCGAAAGGAACAAATTTCACGGACAGCGCCGGAAATGGATTGGCCGTTTTGCACATTTGAGCGCATTGGCTCTGGTCGCATTTTCCGGATGTACTGTGCTTGTCTCCACTATCGTTGCAGTGGCAACAACATGACTGATCAAGCGACATCGAAGCCATATCCCCATCTTGCGACATGGGACAAGAGCAAGAGGAAGACACAGCCGCCAGCGCCGCATAGCCGTTTAACGGCAATGCGAGGCTAAAAAGCAATATCAGCAGCAGACGGAGCACCTTCATAATCGGATCATATAAGGTTTATGGTGAATAGCGCAATTACTTGGCACTAATATGCAGTTGTTCACGCGCATCTGTTCCGGCGATAGGTTCTTTTTCCAGCCGCAGATGCGCCAGTGACGATCTCCCAATGTCAGCAGCAGTTCGCCCTTGGCACTGCTGGCAATCGCTACGCCCTGCGCATCCTGCCCGGTGGCCGCGGCGGCGATGCCACTCATCATGCGGGCGTAGGTTGCACCGGCGTCGAGCAGGCGCGGAACTGTACTTCGTCATTGACGTGGCGGGCGAGAAAGCACATCCGGTCAGCTGCACGACCTTCTCGCGGATTAGCTGCTGTTCGTAAAAGCCGTCACCGCACTTTAACCGTGGTCTGTCTCATGTTGTTCCATGTTGTTCGATTTTTTAGGGGGGTTAAAAAACTTAATCGTTCCAGCCCACCTGTATCACTCCGGTTGGATGCGATCTCAT
>JBDSHM010000305.1:0-3241 GCA_039918495.1 Sulfuriferula sp.
AGCTGCTTGCCGGCCATGGGTGTCGAGCTCAGGTTCAGCGAAGCGTCCTGCACGTCGCGGATCATGTTGATGATCCCGAATACCGGGTTGTATTGGGTGTTGATCGCTGAAAAATATCGCGTAATGACCGCAGACGATGCCAGGATGCTATCCAGCGGGTTCACATCGAGGTTCTTGAGTGAAGCCACCATGCGCATGGCGCGCTCGTTGTGTTCGTTAAATACGACGGCATGCTCGATAATGGAGCCCTTGCGATTGTTGATGCGCGCTACAACCACATTGTCACGGTTTCGGTAGTTATGATCGACACGATCCTCGACCATGCCCGTCACATCGCTGACTGCCCGGATGGTCGGCGGCTTCTCGGTTTCCCAAAAGCCGGGGTTCGGGTTCAGTTTGGCCAGCGCCACGACGGCGGTTGCCACGCGGTTTTTCTCGCCACGCACAATGGCACGTTCGCGCTGCATGGCAATGTTGGCCAGTATGTGGATAACATTGCGGCTTGATCCGGTCGCGCGCTTGGTGGAATTACCCTTGATCGAATACCCCTGCCCGGTGCCATTGCCGAAGCCATGGTCCATGTCCTCGCGCATGAGCGGCACATAGCTCTTGTACGCATTGCCCCAAGTGTCGGTTGTGGTCTTGGTTTCCAAGCCATAATCGACCAGTGTTTTACGGGTTTCGGAAGTGATTGCATCAACCCGCTTGGCCAGTGCTTCAAAGCCGCGCTTCTGGCTGTCAGTCAGGTTATCCAGATAATCGTTGGCTTCCTTAGTGTCCATACCTGAGCCGCCGTCAGGCATATCCGGATTGATTTTCGCTATCTGGATATTGCGTTCTTCGGCATGGCGCGCCCACAGATAATGCTCAAGGTCTGCCGAACTGATATTGCGTGCGCGCATTTCGGTAGTCAGCGGCGTCAATTCATGATTCAGAAAGTCCTCTACCCGCTTGGCGCTGCGACCATGGAACAATTCCTCTTGCAAGTATGGGTTGGCCGAGTCTGCAATGCTACGTCCGGCCTGCTTGATCGAATCTATAACACGCTTCATGTCGATGTGCTTGTCCTGCAGCGCATGGATGACGGTATCAAGCCGGGTAATGTCCGGCGTATTCCAGGTGGCATTGTCGCCCAGCGCGCCGTCTTTCAGGTCCATTCGGCTTTGCGCTGGATCTGCTTGCTTGGGATTATCGAACAGCGGGTCAGTGCGGGTGAGTGTAGTTGGCGTATCGTTTGGTGCGCGGGAATAAAGGATTTTTTCGAGCGGCGTGCCCGTTAATCCCCTTGGTATGATCCGGCTAATTTGAGCCAGTAACCCTCCCCCTCCGCCGCTGCGCGCTGCGCGTGAAAGGGTATTTGTGACAGCCGTTCTTTTAAGCGTATCGACTCCGACAGGCGCCCTTTTCTTAGACTTTCCCGCCGTTCCTCGTCCGTCATTAGTAAGGATTTTGGAATAGCCCCGTTCGAGAAGTGAATTAGTTCCTCGCTCGATGATTCCATCGAAGTCGGTAAATCGCTTTCCGTCTTTTTCAAAGTGTCCATTCTCGAAATTATAGAACACATCTTTGATTTCGGGCATGAGTTTCGTGGTGTTAGCCTGACTGGTTTTCAACAGTTCATTCAGATTGTTCTTGTCGTCGCCCACCACCCAATTGATTGGGCGCACTACTTTGTCCAATACCGAGTCATGCTTGGCCGCTGGGTTCATCTGGTACTCATGCGGCGCCATGAACTTGGTCGTACCAAAGCGCAGCGCCAGGGACAGCATGTTTTCCGTGCGGCGGATCAGCGCGATATCCGACAGGCCGGCCGGGTCGCCAATGAATACCTTGCCGTTGGCTTCCGCATAGCTGCCGACAAGCAAATACAGCTTGGTGCCGCCGCTTGAGCCTGATGCGAGATGATGCGCATCTACCCAAACCTCGCCCTTTTTGTTTTCCTGGACAAAGGCGGGCTCTTTGTCTGGCATGGTGATATGCCATTTTTGAACAATTCCGTTCTTTTCTTCCTCAAGATCGGGTTTGTCTGCAAAGGCGCGCATGCCTGGGTCGATTTCTCGCGCGGCACCTTCCATATCGAATGAGTCTGGAGTGAGGTTCTTGAATATCCCCATATCGCCGGCCAGCATCTTCCAGCCTGCGGCCGTGGTGCTGCCAGCTGATGCGGCTGCCTGATTGCCTTTGATTTCGGATTCGTTGGTACTGAACTTGGGCGCCGTGAATTCTGCCATACCCTCGATACTCTTGCCGGATGCATAGGCGAGTAGCATTTTATTGAGGTGGTTGCGCAGTGATTGTACATCGGTGAAGTATTCTGATGATCCCAGCCCTTTGCCCGATAGCTTGCCGGCAACGTCTTTCAGCCAACCAGTGACCAGTTTTAGCAGCTGGCGGAACTTGGTTGGCTCCTGCTTGGCCAAGCCTGCGACAAACTCGGGATCCGCCATTGCATCACCGGTGAAGTCAGCAAGCAGTTCTTCCTCAACCGCCTCGGCGCTCATTTTGCTTTCGCCAGGCTGCAGCAGTGCATCCAGCTTATCGCTGTACGCCGGCACATTCTGGTAGAACTGTTTTGCCTGGTCAGAAAACCATGCGTGCAGATCCGGACGGGATTTCTTTATTTCGTGGTAGAGCTCGTGTCCGACGACGTTGATGAATCCGCGATTGGATTGGACGTTGATGTAGTTGGTTCCACCGTGGTTGATTCCGTTGAAGGCGTTGAATCGTTGAGCGGTTGGTACGATGGCCACAACTTCTGTTCCGAATGCAGCTTTAACTGCTTGTTCGAGTCCATGAAGATTGTCAGGCAATTGAACTTGGTCATACGCATGGCTCCAGTCGCTATTTTTGAAGTAGCTAACCATAGCACTATTCAGCTTGTTTGCGGAAGCCTGGTCATTGGAGGGCTCCAAAGGTGAAGCCTCACCGCTTTCGTCTGCGCGGCTCATGGAAATGTTGCTGTTTGACCCGTCAAATTCGCCGCCGTTTCCAATGGCGGATTTTATTTGCGCTCCATCGAACGCAATATATGAAT
The DNA here is from genome assembly GCA_039918495.1 of Sulfuriferula sp. GTDB lineage: Bacteria > Pseudomonadota > Gammaproteobacteria > Burkholderiales > Sulfuriferulaceae > Sulfuriferula. The sequence goes on from JBDSHM010000305.1 coordinate 3,035, forward strand.
TCCCCTTGCCCTCCCTCTCATTGTGATAGATAACCCCATCGAATCCGGCTGATTTTATCGCTCTCTGGATCGCTCCATACCCCGAGTCTCCGTAAAATTGATTTGGATAAACATAGCTTGGAATAATCCCCATTTCCTGCAATTGAGGTACGACCTTTGACGGGCTGAAAGCGCCCATATCCTTAAGACGAAGCGGATTTTTAATGT
>JBDSHM010000306.1:0-1895 GCA_039918495.1 Sulfuriferula sp.
CAGACAACCCGAAAACCCGCCTGCCAAACCCGGGCGCACAGATCAACGTCCTCCATGTATAGAAAATAGGCCTCATCCATGCCGCCAATATCGTTGAACAATGTACGGCGGACAATAAACCCTGTACCCATCACCCATTCAGCATCGAAAGGTTGATCCGCATCCCATGCCGACAACATCATATGCCGGTCAATACGCGGTTTGAGCGGCCAGTGTTGCCCAATCGGCAACCTGCGCCCCGACACATCCAGCAGACTGTAGAAACGTCTGGCTGAAAACTGCCGTGCCCCGTTTGGATAGACCAGGTCAAGACCAACGATTCCCACATCGGGCTCACTGTCAAACAGCGCAATTACCCGTTGAATACTGATATCTTCAAAGTAAGTATCCGGATTGAGCACCAGAATAAACTCGAGATCGCAGGCGGCCGCGCCAAGATTTACGCCCGCACCAAATCCTCCGTTGATGGTGGAATGTACTAACCGAACGCCTTCCATCAATTCACGGCTGAGCCGTTCAAAGGAATCGTCCGGCGAAGCGTTTTCAACCACTACGATATCCTGGGGTGCAGCGATACCCAAGCGCACAATCGACGCTACACATTTCAGTGTGAGGTCGGGTGTGCGGTAGTTCACGATCACGGGATTGAAGACACCCAAATAGTTTCCTGGCAATTTATTTACCCCTTCAAAATAAATGCACTGATCTGCCATTCGTACGCTTTGTTTTCATGAACCATGTCATCTCTGTGAGAAATACCGGATGCCAGGATTTCATGCTGATGCATAGGCATGATCGACAATATCCCAAAGCGTTTTCGCCGACCGGTCCCAGTTGAAACGTGCCACCTGCTCCCGCCCCTTGCCTATCAAATCTTGACGAAGTACGTCATCACCCGTCAGATCATTCAGGCCATCGGCGATGGCCTTTATCGAATACGGATCAACAATCCGTGCCGCATTACCCGCCACCTCGGGCATGGCGGACACATCCGACGTCAATACCGGTACGCCTGATGCCATCGCCTCGACGATGGGCAAACCGAACCCTTCGTAAAGCGAAACGAAGGCAACCAGCAATGCACCCTTATAGAGTTTCGGCAAATCCTCATCATTGACACGTCCCAAAAAATGCAGCTTGGATACCACACCCAGTCGCATGGCTTGTTCGACCAGGGACTGATTGACCGAGCCCGTCATCACCAGATGAATATCCTGCTGCGGTAATGTAGAAGCCGCGAAGGCCGAGATCAAACGCTCAAGGTTCTTGTAGCCGCGATGATTGCCGGGATACAGGACATAGCGATAGGCAAACTGGGATGTTTCCTGATTTTCGAAATAAGCCTGATCCACGCTGTTATACACAACAGATACTTTGTCCGGCGACATGCCAGACCAGTCAAGAAACTCTCGGCGGGTATAGTCCGAAACACAGACAATGGCGCTGCATCGCCGATACAAAGGCTTGAGATAGTGGTTGTAGTAAGCGGCATGAAAACGGCTGTAAAAACGCAGATGCGTCAGATCATGCACCGTCACGACACAGGGAATTTTCATCATGGCAGGCGGCACGAATCCGGCGCTCCAGTAAACCCCATCGGGGTCTGCGGCCGAACGCCGTAAGGCACGACTGATCGCAAAGGGTGAAAACGGGCTGCCAATACTGCCTTTTACCTGGAGACCAATCAAATCCATACGCGCCGGTTTGCGCGCGATCATCGCGGCCATGACATTGCCAATGCCAGTCTTGAGTGGCCAGCGCATATCCGAATAGACGCTCAGATGTTTCTCCTGATATGAATTTGCCATATCAACCATCAATCGATCCAGCCGAGAAAGCGCTGGGAGGCGGCGATCCAGTAATATTTGGCGCGCCCGTAATCCATTTTGAGCAAA
>JBDSHM010000307.1:0-4210 GCA_039918495.1 Sulfuriferula sp.
GATTCACGACCTGCGGGTGACGGCCTATGGTCGGGATATTATCTGGAGAGCCAGGCCGCAACCCACTCCAGTGCTGCACCAGCGGCACAGATCGAAGTGCGGGCAGGAGATCGGTTGCTGCGTTGTAGAGCATTTGCCTGACCGTTTCGGTGGTGCTTTTATCAAACCCGACATCTTCCACTGTGCTGCCTGCAAGAATATAGCCGTCCCGACGTGGGATCAGGTAAATGCCCTGACGATAAACAATATGCGGCAACAGATCCGTTGCCGCCTTGAACAGCAGCATCTGACCGCGCATGGGTTTGATCGGCCAATGCGGCGCGATCTTGCCCAACACCGACTGGCTCCAGGCGCCGGCGGCAATGATATAGGTGCTCGCCTGTTGTTTTCCCTGCGACGTATTCAGAAAATCAATGCGCGCCGGATCAGCAAGTGCGACATGCGTAACCTCCACATTCTCCAGTAGCTTGATACCGGCATCCAGAGCGGCCACGCGTAATGCCTGTACCAGGCGCGGATTGCGTACTTGCGTTACATCCGGCAGCCACAGCGCACGGCTGTTCTGCGCTAATCCGGGTACGCGTTGTTGCGCGGGTTCGTAGGTATGGCGCCAGTCGTGCTGTACACACCAGCGCTCGGCCGCTGTCTCATCCACAGGGGGTAATGCCAGCATCCCGCTGACCAGAAATTCCGGGTCGATGCCGCTGATGGATGTCAGATCTGCCGACCATTGCGGATAGCGTTTGACGCCAAAATCGCACAAGCGGGAAACCGCATCAGGATAATCCCACGGCAATAAGGGCGACAAAATACCGCCACCGGCCCAGGAAGATTCCATACCCAGCATGCCGCGTTCCAGCAGCGTCACACTCGCGCCGTCGCGCGCCAGTTCGAGGGCGCTGGATAAACCGATGACGCCGCCGCCGATGATGATGAAATCAGGATTCAAGTTAGGCAGAAAGGGATAAAAAGCTAAAGAGAGACCGTTTTTGGCCGTTCATTCTAACAAACCTGCCGCTCATCGGGTGATGCTGGTCGATTGCAAATCACCGGTCTAGGATCCAAGCTGTGAAAAAAGAAAACATTATGAACGGACAATTCAACCACGGATTCACGCTGATCGAGTTAATGGTCACCGTGGCGGTGGCGGCGATTCTTGTCAGTATTGCTGCGCCCAGCTTCCAGACTTTCTTCAACCGCAACCGCATCGCTACAGTGACTAACGACTACATTACCGCGATCAATTACGCTCGTAGCGAAGCGATAAAAGGTGGCGCAATTACCACTTTGTGCATGTCCAACAACAGTGCTTCATGCACGGGTAACTCGGGCTGGAGCAATGGCTGGATTATTTGGGTGGATCGAAATGGCAATGGTGTGATGGACACAGGAGCGGTACCCGAACTGACCCGCGCTCATGGGTCAATCAATGCAGGCAATGTGGCGATGGGTGGTACCCAGACCAGCTTCAGTTTTAATGGTCAAGGTGCCCTGACCACCACAACGGGTGGCGATACATTCAATATTTGTACACCCAGTGACCTAACGCTTTCCAACAGCATTACTGTTGATCCATCCGGCCATTTGCGGCGTGTCGCCAATCCCGGCCTTGCAATTTGTCCGTAACGGAGTAAGCCACATGCGGCAACAAGGATTTACCTTATTGGAAGTGCTGGTGGCCATGGTTATCGTGTCCATCGGCCTCGTTGGTCTGGCAGGGCTGATGATGACCAGCGCCAAGAATAACCAGAGTGCTTTTTACCGTTCGCAAGCGAGCTGGATGGCCTACGACATCATCGATCGTATGCGAGCCAACCGCGTTGTGGCTACGAATGGTTCTGGTGCTTACGATATCGCTCTTGGGGTTTTGCCATCTGGTTGTGGTGTATCGTCTGTGCCTCCTGCGTTGGATCTTTGTCAATGGAATACGGAGTTGCAAACCGCTCTTCCGACAGGGAAAGGATCAATTTTGATGGCAGGCAGCGTCGCCACAGTGACTGTGCAATGGGATGACAGTCGCGCACTGGGCCAAAATGCAAATTTTACTGGCAACCCGACTCAAACTATTTCAATTCAAACGCAGCTATGAATTTTAATCGATCCTTATCCTTGCGCCAGACCGGCTTCAGCCTGATGGAACTGATGATTGCCATTACCATTGGCTTCATCGTGGTGGCGGGCGTGGGTTATCTGTACTTGGGTAGTCGTCAGACTTTTAACGCCCAGGATAGTCTCTCGGCCATCCAGGAAAACAGCCGTTTTGCGCTGGACACAATGAGCCGCGATATTCGCATGGCTGGCTACATGGGATGTGGCAACCTTGGAGTTTATGCTGCAAATACTGGCACGCTCGCTACTATTGCTTCTGCTCCCGCCATTGCCGCCGTTTTACCCGGGACAGCAGTGCAAGTATTTCCCGGCGGCGTAGGCTGGACTCCCCCCGCTGGAATTACGCGGGCGGCCGGTGACGTATTGCGCGTCTCCGGAGCCGATCCATCCGGCGTGTCGCTTGCAGGCCCGGCGATGCCCGGCAGTGCAGCGGCTATTCATGTGAGCGGAAATCCAGGTAATTTTCAGGCTGGCGACGTGCTGTTGATAAGTGATTGCACGGATGCGGTAATTTTTGCAGCGACAACTGTCTCGTCGGGGATGGTCACCATTGCGCATGGGAGCAGCGTAAATACGGTGCCTTATCTTTCCGCAACGCATCAGTTTGTGCCACCTGCATTAGGCACTGGCACTCCTGGGGCGCAAGTTTACGCCTTTCGGCAGACGGATTATTTTGTGGGCTGTCCCACAGTATCATGGGCGGGGGGGCAATGCAGCGTACCCCTGGCGCTGTATCAGGTGATCAATAACGGCGTTCCCCAACCCTTGGTGGATAATGTGGAAAACATGGCGTTTATGCTGGGTGTGGATACGAGTACTCCGCCTCCCAATGTGCCGCCCGCGCAAGTCGTGGGGGGGCCGTATCAAACACCGACATTCGTGGCAAGTGCAAACGGAGGTGCGGGCAATTGGGCCAGGGTGCTCTCGGTACAGGTGCATCTGCTGATGGTGGGCGGCCCGGCCAATGCTGGACGCAGCAACGTTGCCGTTGCTTCTCAACCGTATAATTTTATTATCAATGGTGCAACCTACGCAGCCTATCCGGCAGACCGGCGCATGCGCCAGGACGCGACCGCCACCATCGCCATTCGTAACCGCCTTCCTTAAATCATGGACAAGTCGCTAAATTCTTTCAAGCAATCCGGCATGGTTTTAATGGTCAGCCTGATATTTTTGGTGCTGTTGACCTTGCTGGCTGTTTCGGCGATGCATGGCACGATCCTGCAAGAGCGCATGGCCGGGAATACCCGCGATCGGATGCTGGCTTTCCAGTCCGCCGAAACGGCCTTGCGTGCGGGCGATGCGCTGCTGGGTAATCCGGGTTTGCCGCCCAATGGAGCGGGAATTTATATGGCGCTGGGTTCCTCACCCGCAGCTGCGTATTATTCGCCGCAGCAATGGGACACCTATCCATGGACCACCAGTGCTGCAACGATTAGTGGCAGTCTCAGCAATGTGGTGCTACAGCCCATGTATGTGATTGAGAGACTATCCAACACGGCGTCCTGTGGAGCGGTGCCGAAACAAAAAACTTTACTGCACACGGGTGAAGGCTACTATCGCATCACCAGTCTTGGATTTGGTGGCTCCCAAAATGCCAAGGTGATTCTGCAAGAAATTTACGTCCGCTGCTCTTAGGAGAAAAAAATGAAACCGTATTGCTTACAATTGATGGTGTTTGTTGGGGTGTTGGGCGTTACTTCATCTGCCATTGCTATGATGCGCGCACCAGACAGTGGCTCTCCGATACAACAGAAGCCACAGCGTGAAACCAAAAAACATCCGGCTGGCAAAACACCGTCATCCCAACAGCAACACTATCAGACAGTACCCCTGACCGTACCAGTCAAGCAAAACCGATAAATCCATGTTTTACCCTTGAGCAAGGGAGCTACCATGAACTCATTATTTTCACGCAGATGTTCTGCAGCCAGGTCTGCGAGCGGTTGGCATCGATATGCCGCCCTGCTAGTAGCGCTTTTTCCCTTGACAGGCATGCAACCGGCCCAAGCTGTGATTATTTCCAACACGCCGCTGTATCTGGGCACCAGCGCGCCACCGAATGTGCTGTTGACGCTTTCCAACGCCCAGAACATGGACG
>JBDSHM010000308.1:0-3075 GCA_039918495.1 Sulfuriferula sp.
AAGCAATGTACGAACTTTCATTTGAATTATCCTCCATTATCGACGGGCCATTTCTGCCCATCCTGCGGCGGATGGACAGGGCTCTGATTATTATGCGTGGTTTGGTATGAATTAGCGATGCAACACGATACGGTAATGCGCCTTTCCGCTTCTCAGGCGTTTGATTGCTTCATTGATATTATCGAAACTGTATTTCTCGATCACCGGTTTGACGTGATGGCGTTTGGCAAAATCCAGCATCTTGGCAATCGTTAAAGGACTGCCCACCGGCGAACCGGATATTGACCGCTGCGCCATGATGAGCGAAAACACATTGATATCCAGCGGCTCCAGCGTCGCGCCCACGAAATGCAAACGTCCGCGCGGTTTGAGCGTGCCGAGATAAAGATTCCAGTCCAGCTTCACATTCACCGTGGAAATGATCATGTCGAAACGTCCGGCAGCCGCCTCGATTTCTTTCGGGTCGCGCGAATTCAAAGTATGGTGGGCGCCCAACTCCAGCGCCTCCTTCTTCTTGTCTTCGCTGCTGGTGAATGCCGTGACATCGCAGCCCCATCCATTGAGGAACTGCAGCGCCATATGGCCCAGCCCGCCGATACCGATTACCGCCACCTTGTCGGTGGGTTTGATATCGAACTGAACCAGTGGATTGAATACGGTCACACCACCGCAAAACAGCGGACCCGCAGATTCCAGATCGATGCCGTCAGGAATCGGCACCACACTGTCAGCAGACGCGCGCACCTTGTCGGCAAATCCGCCATGATGCCCGACGATGGTCGCCTGTGCGGTAGCGCACAAATTGTGGTCGCCGGTCTTGCAGGGTTCGCACTCGTTGCAATAGCCGGAATGCCAGCCCAGCCCCACAATCTGTCCGACTTTCAGGTGTTTCACATCCCCACCCACCTGCCCGATCGCCCCCACCACCTCATGCCCGGGAACCACCGGATACTGGGTAATGCCCCATTCGTTATCGATCACGCTCAAATCGCTATGACAGATACCGCAATACTGAACATCAATTTCGACTTCATGGGGTTTGAGCGTGCCTGGATCATATTCGAAGGGTTTGAGCTCACCCTGGGGTTCAAATGCAGCAAACGCTTTGATCATGCTTGTTCTCCTTTCCATAAATGGATATTCCATTGCTTATATCATCACTTGAAAAAGTGCTGATATTGCTTCGGTAGGAGTTCAACGAATCGGAATGGTTGCCTGATTCCGGCAAACGACACAGAAACAACCGGCAGCACGTTTTTATGTACCGTTCCCGTAGGCCAGCCAACTCGCGCATTCAGGCCCCAATTCGTGCACCGCGCGAGTTTCATATTGGGCCGATTCCTCGCTGGTCAGCGTCTCCATCCAGCGTCCGTTCACGCCCTTGTTGATGAAGACTTCCGCACCGCCATCCCAAAATGCACCGCCGAGTGGCACACTCTTGGCTGCGTTCTTTTTCATCCAGTCGAATGAACAATATTCGAGGATCGCGGGCCATCGCGCCTCGTCTAATGGGATATCGAGAAATCGGGCAATGCGGCGCATTTCCGCCGGCATGTCGCGTTTCAGGTCATTGAAGTGAACGAACAGGATATTCGGCAGCTCACGAATCGCCCACCAGCTGCGCAGATTTTCCCAGAACGGCCAGAACGGATGTCCATCCCTCACCAGCCAGTCGTGCCAGTACTGTCGAATATCCGCAGGCGGCGGTTCAATGGGCGGGCCGACGCGGCCCGGCGTATCGTTCAGCGCCTCATACCAGGCCTGATTGGCGTTGGCATGATGGTTATACATGCTCCACAGGACATCACGGCCATCGCGGGCGATGTAGATGTATTTTGCCTTGGGTGAATACACCAGCGCGTCCAGCGGAAGATGCGTTTTAATAATCCGGCGATGGGACTGCGCCTCGACTTGCGGCAATTTCACTTCCTTGGGCGGCACGCGCAGATCCAGCCAGGGCGACATTTCCGCCACCGCCAGATCCGGATCGCCGTTGAACAGCATCTGCGCCACGATCTGCTGCATCCAGGTGGTGCCGGATTTGGCGTAGGTGGCGATGATGATATCGTCGTTGCGGAACTGGAAATCATTCCAGATGGTGGAATCAAAATGATGACTGTGCAGCTCTCTGGACTTGATCGGCCAGGTGATATCGACTGACATAATTCACTCCTTGTTCAGCAAATAACCGTGTCGCAACGACAGCCGGACCTCCCGTTGCAATTGAGAGTTACACACACGGGGAAACCGGCCTTCCCTGTTCACGCTGCTTGGTATCAAACGGCGCTGCCCGAAACTTTCAGAATCCAGCAGGCTCTCATATTGCACCGGGCTCATTATTTTCGCCAGAAAATGTGACCCGAAGCGCAATGTCTATTGAAAATCGGTTTTTTTGGAGGTGCGTATGGGCAACAACATCGAAGGCAAGATTGTCGTCATCACCGGCGCCAGCAGCGGACTGGGTGAAGCAACCGCACGTCATTTATCCGAACAAGGCGCCGTGGTCATACTCGGCGCCCGGCGTGTCGACCGAATCAACGCGCTGGCAAAGGAACTGGCAGACAACGGAGGAAAAGCCCTCGCGCTGCAAACCGACGTCACGCAAAGCGCGCAAGTCAAAAAACTGGTCGAAGCCGCTGTTGAAAAATACGGCCGCATTGATGTGATGATCAATAACGCCGGCCTGATGCCGCATTCCCCGCTCGACCGGCTCAAGATCGACGACTGGGACCGCATGATCGACGTCAATATCAAAGGCGTGCTGTATGGAATCGCCGCAGCGCTGCCCTACATGCAGAAGCAAAAATCCGGGCACATCATCAACGTCTCATCCGTCGCCGGTCACAAGGTTCGTCCCGCCAGCGCGGTTTATGCGGCCACCAAACACGCTGTGCTCGCGCTGTCCGAAGGCCTGCGCCAGGAAGTGAAACCCTACAACATTCGCACCACCGTCATTTCACCCGGCGCAATCGATACCGAGTTGCCCAACAGCGTGACCGAAGCGGATATCGCCGACAATGTACGGAAAATCTATGAAATCGCCATCCCCGCCGATTCCTTCGCACGGGCCGTCGC
>JBDSHM010000309.1:0-2607 GCA_039918495.1 Sulfuriferula sp.
GTAGCCATTGCTTTCCTGTGCGTCTGTTTTGAAGTTTGATCCAGGCTGCCAATTTTTCTTCTTCTTTCTGCAGTTCGAATGAATTGATTAATCCTCGCTGTAGGGCAAGCGCCACAGCGCGCATGCGCACGTTGAACAGATCACCATCACACCCAGCATGATCTTCCAAATTTGCACCCAGCTTTGCATAAAGCGATTGCAGTCTGTTCTGGGCGCCCCGTCGTGAAAGATAGTGTCGCTCGGCGATGGCACGATCTGTCAGCCCTAGCGCAAGATCAATCAAAACCTCAAATTCAATGTCCGAAATCGACGTGGCATGTTGATGTGCCCGGGCCTGCACAGGACGAACATGCGGGTCTATCCAGCACTGACATTCTTCGAAAACGGCCAACATCGCTTTTTCAAGGATATCGATGGAGTTGTTTTTCAAAACGTAGCCATACACGGTTTCCAGCGGGACTATCTTTGCCAGTGCACGCACGTACATTTCATCGTCATACTGTGACCAAAACAGAAACCGCGCACTCGGTTTGATTTCCCAAACCCGCCTCGCCAATTCGATGCCATTGATGCGGGGCATCTGGATATCGGTAATCACCCATGGCTCGTCCAATCCGGCGCACAGGGATAAAGCTTCCTCGCCATTTTCCGCCGGTATCACCTGACGCGGCGCGAGTGACTGAATGAGAAAACTACGATCACGCTGATTATCGTCCGCCACGATGAAGGTGTGATTAACGTTCATGACGCGAACTTTTCGCGCGGCGAGACGACCGGCCAGCGCACATTCAGTCGTGTGCCCGTCGTGAACCGGGAATGTTCGTAACTGAATACGGCCCCCATTGCCTGAGCTCGCTGGCGCAGATTGGAGAGCCCATGCCCATCCCCACTTACCCTTGTAACAGCCCCCATCCCGACGCCATTGTCTTCAATAGACAATACCACCTGATCGCCTACTGTACCCAGCGCAATCTCACCCATTGAGGCTTGTGCATGTTGAAACACATTGTTAACGGATTCACTGATAATGCGAAATAAATTCACACGCTGAAACGCTGTTAACTCGCGCTCGGCAAGCTGCTCGAAATGCAGCGTCCAATTTGGCGATCCACCTGCGTTACGACCAAGAAAGGAGCGTGTGGCCGCTTCCAGTCCCAGAATATCGAGCGTCTGTGGATGAAGGTCATCGATAATGCGTCGTATGCCGGTGGTGATATTGATCACATCCTGCCTGAGCAAAACCAAGCGACCTGATTGTTCGGGCCCACACGTCGACAATTTTTCCACTGCCTCCAGATTACGGGCCACCGATGTCAAATCGGCAAGAGTCTGGTCGTGCAGATCCATGGCAATGCGCTTGCGTTCGTTTTCAGATCCCTGCATTACTTTCTCCACGCCGACAATATTGAGCAGGCGCTGGGTCATGTCAGCAACACAACTTGTTAATTCGTCCAATTCATCTCGAATGATCAGGGGAGAATTCACTGGCGCGAGGTTTCCGCTTCGTAGTGAACGGGCTTGCCGGGTTAAGGCCCCCAAACGCGTCCGAACGGACCTGACGATCAGCGCCGATAAAAAAAACGCAAGAAACAGGCAGGCCAGCAACAGGTAAAGCGAAGTCTGAGCCAAATCCGCAATCACATGGTTAAGTCGGGTGTAGTAATTGACATAGGCAACGCGCTTGCCATTCCACACAGCACTATTGAACGCCTCGAGTTTCGGCATCACAAGCGCCAGGGTCGAATTGACATGCGCAGGATTGAAATCGTCTGCTTGCTTGAGGATCGGCTGTTCGCGTTCGATCAATGCACGCAGGTCTGCCGGCATTTTATAAAGCACTTCAGGGTAAAGCACATTCTCCGAAAAAATAGTCGACTGCCCGAGATATTGCGCATCGGAAGCGACCTTTGAACCGGGGTGATGCGAAAGTGCAGTGATCGCTTGCAGTTGGTATCCGGCACGTATTGCCAGATGAAGACGGTCGGCAATTCGCACCCACTGCCCTACGATCTCGTTTTCATGACGAATCTGGGCCAATCCGAACAATGAATATCCGATCAAGCCGATGAGCAGCATAATCACCACCGCAGGCGCAAGCGACAACTGATAGACAAATGGCAATCTCGGCATAGACCCGCCCGGTAACGTATATCGGTTTGATTTTATACTCAATTCGTACATTCATAACTGTGCATCTGCACAGTTATGAATGTACGAATTGCATCGACAATTTGCGTTGTATACGCTGCCGCTTAATCCGATTTTAAGTGATAGTAATCGCTCCAGAGTTGACTGCCAAAAATCAATCGGCGGCCATATATCCACTATCGGAAGGAAACATCATGAATAAAAATTCATTAGCATTTGCGCTGCTGGCGCTTATTTTGACCAGCCCGATCCTTTCACTTCCTGCCTACGCTGCAGATACCCAATCGGAACATTCGAGCGTCAGACAAAAAGTGGTCATCCAGGTGAGCGACAATGATCCTAAAAAGTGGAATCTCGCGCTGAATAATGCCGAAAATGTGCAGGAGGATATTGGCAAGAATAAAGTCGACATTGAAATTGTCGCATATGGGCCGGGCCTGCCCATCCTGAAACTCGACT
>JBDSHM010000310.1:0-3823 GCA_039918495.1 Sulfuriferula sp.
CGTGATCGGCGTGGAAATGGCGCAGATTTTCCGCGATTTCGGCACCGAAATTCTGATGCTGGAAGCGAAGGATCGCATCCTCGCCGAGGTCGAAGAAGAAATCGCCAAGCAGCTCACCGAACTCCTCAAGCAGGAATTCAGCGTCGTCACCAGCGCCAAAATCGGCAGCATTGCCGGCACGCCTGGCAAAATGAAGCTCGACTACGCCGACGCCGAGGGCAAAACCGCCAGCTTCGATTGCGATTATGTATTGATGGCAACCGGCAAGCGCCCCGATACCAGCAAGCTCAATCTGGAAGCCGCAGGCGTGCAACTGGATGGTGCAGCAATCAAGGTCGATACGCGTGGCCGCACCAGCGTGCCGCACATTTACGCGGTCGGCGATGTGGTGGGCGGCTATATGCTGGCTCACACTGCGGCTACCCAGGGTCGCGTTGCGGCCAGCAACTTGCTGGGTGAAGATCATGTCTACAACCAGGACCTGGATTGCGGCGTCACCTTCAGCCGCCCGCAGGCCGGTTTCGTCGGCCTTTCGGTGGCACAGGCCAAGGCCAAGGGCATCGACGCGGTGGAAGCCAAGATGCCGATGAGCATCGACGCCAAGGCGATGATTAGCGGCGAGACGCATGGCATGATCAAGCTGGTAGCCGATAAAGCCTCGCAGAAAATCATCGGCGTGCATTTCCTGGCTGAACACACCGATACGCTGATTGGCGAAGCCGTGATGATGGTATCTGCAGGGATGACGCTGAAACAGGTCGCTCAGGCGATCCATCCACATCCGACCCAGACCGAACTGTTTGGCGAACTGGCCCGTCGTCTGATGTCACGCCTGCGCAGGACGGCCAAACGCTGAAAGAACATTTTTTTGAAAATACGGCGCATATCATTTCGATATGCGCCTTTGCCGCAATCCGTATCTGTAACGGGAAAACAGCATATCCAGTGTCACACCATGCATTCTCCGGGAACTACTCCATGTACGCCGCATCTTACCGCGGTGCCATGCCAGATACGACCACAAAACCCTATTCCAACGAGCCCCTGGCTTGACCACCCTTAAGGAGTTGTCCATGCCGCTACCATCTTCGTCGCGCATCCTCAGTGCATTGTTGCTAATCGCCACATTGCAGGTGGGCGCTATCGCCGCGCCGCTACCCGCCATCCCGGGCGCCCCCAACGTGGACGCCCGCAATTACATACTGATCGATCCGGTTTCCGGGCAAATTCTGGCTGCGCGCGAAGCCGATCAGAAGGTGCCGCCAGCCAGTCTGACCAAGCTGATGACCACCTATCTGACTTTTCAGGCGGTTGCACGCGGCAGTCTGAAACTCGACCAGCAGGTGCCGGTTAGCGTGGCCTCCTGGAAGGCAGGCGGTTCAACCATGTTCCTGCAACCCAATCTGCCGGCAACGGTTGAAGAGGTCATCCAGGGCATGGTCGTGGTTTCTGGTAACGATGCCGCAGTCGCGCTGGCAGAAACCATCGCCGGCAATACCGATAGTTTCGTGCAGATGATGAACGCCACTGCCCGCCAACTGGGCATGACCAACACGCATTTCGATAATGTGGATGGACTGCCTACGCCGACCCATCTGGTCAGCGCGCACGATATCGGCATACTCACTGAAGCCATCATTCGCCAGTACCCACAGTTCCTGCACTATTTCGCTGAAAAGAGTTTTACCTATAACAAGGTGACCCAGAACAACTGGAACCCGCTGGTCTTCAGCGACCCCACTGTGACCGGGATGAAAACCGGCCATACCGAAGAAGCCGGCTATTGTCTGGATGCGACGGCGGTTCGCAAAGGACGCCACCTGATTGCGGTCGTCCTCGGTTCCTCTTCGCGCATGGGTAGCGCACACGCTGCCGAGGCATTGCTGAATTACGGCTACCATTTCTACGAAACGCGGCGTGCCTATCATGCAGGCCAAATCATCAGCACGGTCCGTAATAATCAGGCTGATCCTGCCGGGATCACCATCGGCACCGCCAGCGACGTCTGGGTCACTGTACCGATCGGGCGTTATGCTCAACTCAAACCCAGCGTGAGTTTGGCTACGCAAATGCCGCTGCCATTAAAACGCGGTCAGCAAGTAGGCACATTGATATTGAGTGCGGACGGCAAGGAAGTGGCTCGCGTACCCCTGGTAGCCATGACCGCCGTAGAAAAAGCCGGCTGGTTCAAGCACATGTGGAACGGCATTCGCTCCAAGTTCTGAGACGCGGGATTTTTATCTGCTGACGCCCGCCAGCAGGCACTCCCCCTTCAAACCCCGCCGGGATAAGCTCAATCGGCGGGGTTTCTGCATCCCATGATCTGACAAGCCGCCATTTCGGTTGTAGACTATTCCCCGCATCCGAAAACAAAGACCTGCATCGGCCCGACACCCGGAACCCGGCCATGACTTTATTTTCGCTTGTCCAAGGCAGCCCGGCACAAACAACAAGACCGGCGCCCCCTTTAAATCCTAAAAATACTGGAGGCACACATGCAAAGATTCAACCTCACCACGCGCAAACTGGGATTCACAGCGGCAGCCGCATTACTCGCCGCAAGCCTGCCGCTCACCGCAGCTGCCGGACCCGCCGGGGATTTTCACGGCGCCGTACCGGACAAGGCCCAATACAATGTGATTTTCCATCTGGATAGCGGCGGCACGCCCGCCATCAAAAAAACCCTGAACAATATCGAAAACATCCTGCACGACCCGCGCCTGGCCGGCAAACTGCATGTCGAACTGATCGCCAACAGCAAGGGCTTCGACGTCTATGTCAAAAACAACGGCTTCGAGGAAAAGCTCAAGCATCTGCAGGCGCAAGGCGTGATCCTGGCGCAGTGCGCCAACACGCTTAAAGAACTGCACATCGATCGCAAGGATCTCTACCCGTTCATCAGCATCGTTCCATCGGGCATGGGTGAAATCACCATTCGTGAAGCGCAGGGCTGGGCATATGTCCATCCTTCTGCACCGGCCGAACAACAACTCTAAGCGCCTCAGCGCCCCGTTGTGCATCGTCATGCAACGGGGTGTCAATCCGGCTATCCCTTTCCGCCGGTAATCTGCACATCCAACGTACGATCAAGTAGGGATTGTGTCAAAATCCACCTCGCCGTCTGGCATCACAACACACTGCCCATCTGGATACTCATGTTCGAACTGGCCTTTAAAAACATCGATGACGTACTCTGGAAAGAAGCCGGCTGCACCACCGAGCTCGATTACACCGAGCAGACCTCATGGCTGCTGTTCCTCAAATACCTGGATGGCCTGGAGCAGGACAAGGCAATGGAGGCCGAACTGGAAGGCAGGCAATACGCCTATATTCTCGACGCGCCCTACCATTGGGAAGCCTGGGCCGCGCCCAAAGACGGCCAGGGCAAGCTCGACCACACCAAGACGCTGACCGGCGACGACCTGCGTGATTTCGTCGACGGCAAACTGTTTCCCTACCTGCACGGTTTCAAACAACGCGCCAGCGGGCCGAACACCATCGAATACAAAATCGGCGAGATTTTCGGCGAGATCAAGAACAAGATCCACAGAGGCTACAACCTGCGCGAGATCATCGATCATATCGACGCGCTGCGTTTCCGCTCGCAGACCGAGAAGCACGAGCTCTCGCACCTCTACGAAGCCAAGATCAAGAACATGGGCAACGCCGGGCGGAACGGCGGGGAGTATTACACACCGCGCCCGCTCATCCGCGCAATCGTGCGTGTGGTGAAGCCCAAGATTGGCGATAAAATTTACGACGGCGCGGTCGGCTCGGCGGGTTTTTTCTGCGAGGGGTTCGAGTATTTGCGAGAAACCAACCC
>JBDSHM010000311.1:0-4296 GCA_039918495.1 Sulfuriferula sp.
AGAATTGTAGCGAAAGCTGATGCTGCCACCTAGTGTAGCTGAGGCCAGTACGAAAAAAAGCGGGCATAGCCCGCCTTTTTTCACTGAGTCTGTCTTTGGTTAATGAAGATTCAAATTATCATTGATGATGCGGGGAGTAAGGAATATCAGCAATTCTGTTTTCCCGTTCTGTTTGTTCGTCGTCTTGAACAGATTTCCGAATACCGGAATATCCCCCAACAGTGGCACCTTATTCACATCTGTGCGTACGGTTTGTTCATATATCCCGCCCAGCACAGCCGTTTCTCCATTCTTCAAGCGCACCTGGGTTTTAACCCGCTTGGTATCGATAGCCGGATTCCCTTGTACAGCCTGTCCAACTGCGTCTTTCTGCACTTCCACATTCAGAATCACGGAATCATTGTTGAGTATCTGGGGATTCACCAGCAAACACAGGAAAGCATCCTTAAATGTCACCGTTGGTGGGGAGTTCGCAGTACCCGGCGTGATATAGGGAATCTGCGTACCCTGCAGAATAACCGCAGGTCTTTGATTGGAGGTCACAACACGGGGGTTGGAAATGATCTTGCCGCGATTGTCTGCTTCCAGTGCGGACAACTCGAGACTCACCAGATTGCCACTGCCTAGGTTAATCAGGGACAATCCCAGCGTGCCAGCTGCAGCACCCCCTGTGATCGCTGGCAAATCCACGTTAAATGGGGCTGCACCATTCGCTCCAGAACTGATGCCACTCGCGGCATTTGCAGCTGTATTTGAAATACCCACACTGTCGCCCCGTCGACCATGCTGAACACCAAAACGCACACCCAATTGACGACTGAATCCGTCATCTGCCACCACTACCCGCGCTTCGATCATTACCTGCTTGGCAGGTATATCGATCAATTTGAGCAATGCACGCACTTCATCCTGCTTGCTGGGCGTATCACTGACAATCAGGCTATTGGTCTGCGGCTCAGACGAGGCACTGCCACGAGTGGAAAGTATGCGGCTCACCGAATTTGTAGTACCAGACGTTGTCGATGTCGACGTGTTGGTTGCTACCGGAGTAGCCTTGACACCTTGAGCCTGTGCAGAGCAAGACACATCCTCACCATTCTCGCCCGGGGCGGCAGCCAGTCCCTGCAATACCCTGGCAGCCTGCTCAGCGCGCATGTAGTTAAGCACATAGCTACGCACCACCAGTGGCTCCAGCGCCTGAGTAGCTTGGCGCGACTCCAACTCAGCTTTTTCTTTGGCAACCAGTTCATCCTTTGGCGCTATCCAGATTACGTTGCCATTTTCGCGTTTATCCAGACCCTTGCTCTGCAAGATGATATCAAGAGCCTGATCCCAAGGTACATCTTTCAGGCGCAAGGTGAGATTGCCGGTTACGGTGTCACTGGTGACGATATTGAGACCGGTAAAATCAGCAATCACCTGCAGTACCGAGCGCACCTCAACGTTCTGGAAGTTGAGGGAGAGTTTATCGCCGGTATACTTGGGTTTACCCGAGCCAGCTCTGTCGGATTCCTCCTGTTTGGCGCGCACTTCGATGGTGAACTGATTGTCTGCCTGATATGCGGAGTACTCGTAATCACCTTTAGGCTCTACGGTCATGCGCACATTGCCACCATTACTCTGAGTCTCGATAAATTTCACTGGCGTTGCAAAATCCCCGACATCCAGACGACGCTGCAAGTTGCGCGGCACATCGGTATTAAGGAAATCCACCACCAATTGCTGACCTTGTCTGCGAATATCGATGCCCGTGGTGGTGTCAGACAAAGTGGTGACAATACGTCCTTCACCATTTGCCCCCCGATGAAAGTCGATATCGCGCAAACTGTGTTTGGCTGCACTCGGCATGCCTTCGGCGAAGCGTGGCGTTTCATTACTGACAGCCTGGCTACCGGATTCCTGCAACGTGATGAGCAGATCGTTACCTGCAATACGCGTTGTGTATTGGGCAGCCCTGGACAGATTCAGCACCAAACGTGTGCGATCTCCCGCCTGTACCACATTCACGCTCTGCAATGCGCCTTGATCGACTTTTAAGGTGTTTTTACCCAAGCCATTGGTAGCGCCGACCAGATCAAGTACTATCCGTGGCGGACTATTGATGGCAAAGCCGGCTGGACTGCCTGCAAGAGGCCGTTTCAAACCCACCTTGATCAGAAGTTTACCGCCTTCAATCGTCGAATAATCCAGTGTTTCTACACTATTGGTGTCGCTGCTCACAGCGTGTGCTGTCTGCACACCCATTGTCAGCAATATACCCACAGCCATACAGGCAAGAAATTGTTGATATAAATGAGCCAGCTTGTTTTTCATGGTAGACCTCATGTTTACTGTTCCTGCAGGGTAAGGTTGCTTTCGCGCTCCGCCCAGTCGCCTGCGCTGTCCTGCACGATTTCTTTTATTTTCACCGTAGTGTCATTTACTGCGGTGACCAAACCAAAATTCTGTCCCATGTGATTGCCACTACGAACACGATAAATTCCGTTGTCCGGCGCTTTAATAATCGCGAACACCTGGCCTTTTTGTTTGATTACGCCCACCATTTTCAGGCTTTCCAGCGAGTAGGCTTCGAGCGGCTCCTTAGGCCGGTTCATATCCGGCTGCAATCCACCCCCACCTTGAGAAAGTTTGAGTTTGCGTGGCTTGAAAGGGTCAGGAAGATCAAACGCCGCGTAGGTGAATGCTTGGTAAGGTTTGACTTCAGGCAGTGGCTCAACTTTGCCGTGCAGATTATTGCCTGAATTTTTAACAAACTGTTCCAAGTCTTCATAACCATTGCCACCGCAGGCGGCCAAACTCAACAAAAGAATAATGGAAAGGAGCCGTTTCATTTTTTCGCCGCTCCCTTAGTATTTTTCTTTTGTGCCGCGATTTCATCCGCATCAAGGTAACGATAGGTTTTCACAACGGCATTCATGGTCAATACACCATTTTTGTCCGGACTGATTTCAATATCATGCAGGGTAACTATGCGCGGCAATTGGGCAATGTCGCTGGCAAAGGCACCTAGGTCATGGTACGTACCGGTTAACCGTACGTTAATGGGCAACTCGGCATAGAAATCACCAATCTTTTCTGTACCAGGCTTGAACAATTCAAATTGCAAGCCTCGCCCCAGACCCGCCTGATTGATGTCGGTCAGTAACGCATCCATCTCCGACTTGTTTGGCAGCTGTTTGAGCAAAGCCCCAAACGAATGCTCAATGTCTTTGAGCTGTTGCTTGTAAGCGTCGAGGTTAACGGCCTGGCGTTTTTTATTCATATAAGTGTCACGCAGGGACATTTCTTCCTGCTTGGCAGTATTCAGCGCATCCAGTTGACTACTCCAGCCAAACCAGTAGCCAGCGAAAACGATCACGACAAACAGCACCGCCAGGATGGCCACCTTGACGCCCATCTGCGCATTCGCCAGATCCTTGAGATTGAGATTATTCAGATCATCTAGTGTCATGGTTTTCCGCCATTTTTTGATTGATCCTCAATACTGCTTTGTGGCTGTTTCTGTTGCACATTGAGATTGAACTCATTGGCACGCAAACCCTGTACGGTTGCGGCATGAATCTCAACCAACGTGGGTGATTCCAACCACGGCGATGCCTCCAGATTACGCATCAGACTGGAAACGCGCGCACTGGATTGCGCATAACCTTGCAGGTTGATGGTATTGCCGGTTTGTTTAATGGATTTCAGGTAGAGCCCTTCAGGTAGTAGCCGCACAAGCTGATCAAGCAAATGCACCTCGTTGGATCTGTTGGTTTGCAGGGTTTCCACCGCCTGCTTGCGAGCCAGCAATGCCCGCGTTTGCTCCTTGAGCCCTTTGATTGCGGCTATATCTTTATCCAGTTTGGCAATTTCGGTTTTTAAATAAGCATTGCGATTTGCCTGGGTATTCAGACGTGCGTCCAGCGCCAAATAACCAAGAACAACCACTGCAATACTGAGCAGCGCGACTGATCCCAGCAATAGTGTGAATTGGCGTTGGCGCGCAGCCCGTTTGACTTCGCGGTGTGGGAGAAGGTTGATGCGTATCATGCCGGGTCAAACCTCCTCATCGCCAGCCCGCAGGCCACTATCAATGCTGGCGCATCGAGCGCTAGCTGGCCTGGCTGTACTTTGCTTGAAACAGCCATATTGGCAAATGGATTGGCAACCATGGTACTTGCCTGGGTACGTCCGGCTACTGTTTCATCCAGGCCCGGGATGGCTGCACACCCACCCGCAAGTACAATGTGATCAACCTTGCTATATGGTGTGGAAGTGAAGAACAGTTGCAAGGCGCGGCTGATTTCCAGGGCA
>JBDSHM010000312.1:0-2578 GCA_039918495.1 Sulfuriferula sp.
AACAGGCGCAACAGGTGATACCGGTGCAACCGGCGGCAACACCACGGTGATTGTTCCCCCACCGGCACCAGCCAACAATTAATCCACATGAAATAAAGCAGGGCCTAGCTGGTCCTGCTGTTCGACATGTGCCCATCCAGGTGGATTTAGCATTGATCTCGATGCTGAACATTGCCTGTATGGGAATGCATTACGATTAATTTAAGCACGTCGATTAGCGCATCCCTTTATCCATATCATGACCGTGCGTTCACGCATCTTGTGTTTTGGATTTGATCCCCCATCACCGGAGCGTTTGCATGTCACCAGTTCCATCACAAAACCTCCTGCTTGCCAAGCTGCCACACAAGGAATACGACCATTTTCTGGCAAGATGCGAATCTGTGCACCTGGACTTTGGAGATGAACTCGACGTACCTGGCGCACCTATCGAGTATGTTTATTTTCCTATCGATGGTTTCATTTCTCTCGTGATGATGATCGACGGTAATTCGCACCTGGAGATCGGTTTAGTCGGCTACGAAGGGATGTTAGGCACACCACTCATGTTTGGTGTCGATGTTGCAGCATTCTCTGCAGTCGTCCAGGTGACGGGTTCCGCTTTACGCATGCCGGCTACGACCTTTGCTCGTGAGATCCAGCATAGTATCGTTTTACATCAACGCCTGCAGGCATATGCCTATGTATTGAATAATCAATTTGCGCGCATGGCCGCCTGTACGCGTTTTCATGTGGTTGAACAGCGGCTTGCCCGCTTGCTGCTCATGACCCGTGATCGCACTCACACTGAAAATTTTCATTTGACCCATGAAACCATGGCCCACATGTTGGGCGTACGCCGAGTTGGCATTACCAAGGCGGCGAGCGCTTTGCATCGGAAAAATGTGATTAGCTATCGCCGCGGGGATATTACGATTCTTGACCACAAAGGGCTTGAGGCGACGTCATGTGAATGTTACAGAGCAGAGCGAACCCTGTATCAGCGTATGCTGGGTTAATGGTTCAATAATCAAACCGCATGAAGTATTTCATGTGATCATGATTTATCCAGACGTTTGCTGTGTTTGTGCAGGCTGCTGGATAGCTGGGAAATAATTTCCGAGGCGGCCTGAATGATCTGGTTGGATCCAAAGCCTGCCTGGGTCATTTCGCGGAAAAACGATTTCGCCACGATTTTCGCCATTTTCTCGGTATCGTACGCAGTCGACAGCATTACGCCGCCGATGGCTTTTTCCGCTTCCTGTGCAAGGGCAATCTGGGCAAAACGCGAATTGAGCAAATTTTGCAATTGCACTACCTGGATGGATTTCCCCACAAAAAAAGCCACCGTCTCCAGCAAGGCCAGATCGGCCTGGGTAAATGGCAAACAGCTGTTTGGTTCGGACAGGTTGATGACGCCGATAAGCTTACCGTTTACGCTCAGCGGGACGGACATCAGACTACGCGCACCGGTTCCCGGGCGACGTGCGTAATCGGTAAAAACCGACTGCTCGATATCTTCAACCAGTAGCGACACGCCGCTCGCAGCAACGTGTCCGGCAATCCCTTCACCGCGTCTTACAGTCTGCGCAAATGCGACTTCCGGTAATGCGCCATGGGTAGCACATACCCGCAGCCGCACTTCTTCTCCTTCACCTTCGATCAGCAGCATGATGGAACAATGCGCCGCATCCAGCGTATCGGCTGCTAGCGTGACCAAATGCCCGAGGTTGTATTCCAGACTGTCCGGCGATTCCAGAAAGCCAGCCAGATCATGCAACTTGTCGAGCGGATTACCGGTCATCTTGAACTCCCAGAAAAAACGCTAGTTAAGTGCGGCTGCCATTTTACGCCGGTAGGCAGTGACCAGCTCGCCACTGCCGCCAAGCAGATTGAAAATATTCAGCATGGTTTTACGGGCAATGCCATCCTGCCAGGTTTTGTCGCACTGCATCATTTCCAGCAACTCATCCAGCGCGTCCGGGTAGCGCTGCTGGGCAACCCGCAAATTGGCCAGATTGAGACGTGCTGCCTGATCTTTTGGGCTGGCAGTAATCGCCGCAATCAAGCTCGCTTCGTCATCGCCACTCGCCGCCTGACGCGCGAATTGCAAACGCGCCACGAGTTGCATGGCACGCGCCTCTCCCGCCGTTTGTGCGGACAGCGATTCAAGCAATCGACCCACTTGTTCCAGTTCGTTCAGCGACAACATGACCTCGGCCGCATCCAGTCTGACGCGTTCGTTTTGCGAATCAAGCTTGCTCGCCTCGGCAAGCATTTGCAAGGCGCGCGCCGCATCGCCATCGGCAAACACCTGCATCGCTTCCAGCCGTATGCCATCAGCCGGCGACGGCAACAGTCGTTCGATAAATTCGCGTGCAGCAGGCTCCGGAATCGCGCCCGAGAATTCGTCTACCATTTCACCATCGACAAATGCCTTGACGTTGGGAATGCCGCGTACGCCGTATTTCGTAGCCAGCTCCTGGTTCGCATCGGAGTCAATCTTGGCGAGAATAAACTTGCCCTGATAGGCCGCAGCGAGCTTTTCCAGCACCGGTTTCAGGGCACGGCACGGGCCGCACCATTCAGCCCAGAAATC
>JBDSHM010000313.1:0-7709 GCA_039918495.1 Sulfuriferula sp.
GGCCTATCAGGATTACCAGGAGCTATCGCTGTCGCGCTTGGGGTTGAAACGTCTGTATGGCCTAACGCTGACGCTGATCATGTTGCTGGCATTACTGGTCATGATCGCATTGGCATTTCTGATCAGCGAGCAGATGGCCGCGCCGCTGCGTGCCTTGGCAAAGGGGACGCGCGCTGTGGCAAAAGGGGATTTTACCCAGATGCATCCGGTGCACAGCCGCGATGAATTGGGAATACTGACCCAGTCCTTTAATCGTATGACGCGCCAGCTGGCGGAAGCGCGCAATGCTGCCGAAGTAAGCCGTGAGCAGATCGAGAAATCGCATGCCTATCTGGAAAACATACTCGCCAACCTGACCTCGGGTGTGGTTGCGTTCGATGAGCAATTGCAGGTGCGCAGCATTAACCCGCTGGCAGAGCAGTTGCTGGACGTGACAGCCGGTACCTTGCGTGGTGCGCAGCTATATCAATGGGGAAATCGAGCGCCGGCGCTCTCTGAATTTGCTTCCGGGATTGCCGCCCAATTCAAGCTGCATGGCGACACCAGTTGGCGCCAGCAGATTGAATATGGTGTAGACGGCAACAAGCGCACTTTGCTGGTCCACGGCACGCATCTGCCGAGCGGGGCGGATAATGGCTATGTTCTGGTGTTCGATGACATTACCCACATGATCAAGGCGCAGCGTGATGCCGCTTGGGGCGAGGTGGCGCGGCGTCTGGCACACGAGATCAAAAACCCGCTCACCCCGATTCAACTTTCCGCCGAACGTATCCAACACAAGTTTGTTGCCAAGCTGGCTGCTGCGGATGCCGAGTTGCTGACGCGGTCGACCCAGACTATCGTCAACCAGGTTTCGGCAATGAAAGAAATGGTCAATGCGTTTGCGGAATACGCACGTACACCCGCTGTGCAACTGGAGGTGATCGAACTCAATGCTTTGGTACGCGAAGTGTTAAGCCTGTATGAGCCCGACCCGGGCATGGTACTGAATCTGGCCGATGATGTGATCCAGGTATTGGCGGATCGCAAGCTATTACGCCAGGTTATCCATAATTTACTGCAAAATGCCCAGGATGCGCTGGCCGATTCAACTGATCCACACATAATACTGACGACGGCCCAAGGTGAACACGGGATCGAATTCAGTATTGTGGACAACGGACCGGGTTTCCCGCCTGCGCTGATGGAACGCTTGTTTGAACCTTATGCGACGACCAAACCCAAAGGCACCGGTCTGGGCTTGGCTATTGTGAAGAAAATTATCGAGGAACATCACGGCATGATCCGCATTGAGAACATCAAACCGCATGGCGCCAGTGTGTGCATTCGTCTGCCTGTTATACCTGCTCCGGAGATTCGCGTATGAGCGGTCAAATTTTGGTGGTAGACGATGAGCCGGGAATCCGGGAACTGCTTTCGGAAATTCTGACGGACGAAGGCTACGATATCAGCCTGGCGGAAAATGCCGGTGCCGCACGTGCTTCGCGTCATAAAGCGCGGCCTGATTTGGTGTTGCTGGATATCTGGATGCCCGATACCGATGGCATTACCCTGCTCAAGGAATGGGCGGGTAACGGTCAGCTCACCATGCCGGTGGTGATGATGTCCGGTCACGGCACCATCGATACCGCAGTCGAGGCCACGCGTCTCGGTGCGGCAGATTTTCTGGAAAAGCCCATTGCGCTGCATAAATTATTGTCCACTATCAAGCGCGTGTTAAAACCTGGCGAAGCGCGTGCCCAACCCAGCATGAACCTGGCCGGGCTGGGGCGCGGTGCGCTGATCCAGCATCTGAAAGAGCAGCTGACACGCATCGCCAACCTGAAAACTCCGGTATTGCTGCTGGCCGAACCGGGTAGCGGCGCGCGTATCTGCGCGCGTTTTTTGCAGCCCGCCAACAGTAACTGGGTAGAGCTGGACGACATCAATCAGCTGGCAGTGGAACCGCTGGATCTGCTTCACCAGGCGCGCGATGGGGTGTTGTATATTCCGGAAGTCGCCAACCTGAGCAAGCTCGCGCAAAAAGGTCTGGGCCTGGCGCTGGAACGTATGGAAAAATATAACGTGCGCGTGATATGCGTCAGTAGCGATGACTTGTCGCGGTGTGCCGCCGAGGGTGAATTCGACAGTCGTCTGTATTACGCGCTGGGTGCGCTCACCATACGTGTGCCCAGTCTGCGCGAACATCGCGAGGATATCCCGGATATTGCGGCTTATATGCTGGCCCAACTGGTGGAAGCCAATCAGTTGCCGCCGCGCCGCTTTGGTACCGCTGCCTTGAATGCACTGCGCAACGCCGACTGGCCGGGTAACCTGCCACAGCTGGATAATGTCGTTCACACCCTGCTGATGACGGCAGATAGCGATGAAATCAGCGCGGCAGCTGTTCAGCATGCGTTGCGTCCGCTGGTGCCGCGTACTTCAGCCCCGGCTGCGGTGGATGTCGCGATAGAACTGCCCCTGCGCGAGGCACGCGATGCCTTTGAACGCAGTTATTTCGAGCGGCTGATTGCGCAGGAAGACGGTAACATGAGCCGCGTAGCGGAGCATGCCGGGGTAGAACGCACCCATCTGTATCGAAAATTAAAGCAGCTCGGTATCAAATTTGGTAAAAAGGCGGTCGTTTGAAAATCATCATCCTCGGTGCCGGGCAGGTCGGGGCAACGTTGGCGGAAAATCTGGTCTCGGAAGCCAACGACCTGACCATCGTTGATCTCGACGCGAACAAGCTGGCCCTGCTGCAGGACCGCCTCGACCTGCGCACCGTGTTGGGCTCCGCTTCACACCCGTCGGTGCTGCGTGCAGCGGGAGCAGAAGACGCCGACATGCTGGTGGCGGTGACGCAGAGCGATGAAACCAACATGCTGGCCTGCAAACTGGCTGAATCGCTATTTAACATTCCCACCAAGATTGCGCGCATCCGCGCAGCCGATTATCTCAAGCACCCGCAAATCTTCTCGGCAGAAAATCTGTGTGTGGATTACACCATCAGCCCGGAACAGGAAATCACCAATTATCTGCGCCGCCTGATCGACTATCCGGATGCATTGCAGGTACTGGATTTCGCCGCCGGAAAAGTGCGCCTGGTTGCGGTGCGCGCCTATCATGGCGGCCCGCTGGTTGGGCACGAATTGCGCGACATGCGCAAACACTTGCCGATGCTGGATGCACGCGTGGCGGCGATTTTCCGGGGCAACCGCGCCATTATTCCGGAAGGCCACACGGTAATTGAATCCGGCGACGAAGTGTTTTTTATCGCGGCCACCGAAAACATCCGCAGCGTGATGAAGGAAATGCGTCGCCTCGACAAAAAAGTAAGCCGGGTAATGATTGCCGGCGGCGGTAATATCGGTCGCCGTCTCGCCGCTGCGCTGGAAAACGACTATCAGGTCAAGCTCATCGACCACAACAAGAACAACGGCGCGCGGCTCGCTGCCGAGCTGCACAACACCCTGATCCTGGTTGGCGACGCCACCGATGAGACTCTGCTCGAGGATGAAAATATCGACAACATGGACGTGTTCTGCGCGCTCACCAACGACGATGAAGACAACATCATGGCGTCGCTGCAAGCCAAGCGCATGGGCGCGCGCAAGGTCATCGCACTGATCAACCGCGCCAGCTACGTCGATCTGGTGCAGGGCGGCGAAATCGACATCGCCGTGTCGCCCGCGCAGGCCACCATCGGCCCGCTGTTGTCGCACGTGCGGCGCGGCGACATGGCGGTGGTGCACAGCCTGCGCCGGGGGGCCGCCGAAGCGCTCGAAGCGGTGGTGCACGGCGACACCAAAACCTCCAAGTTGGTGAATCGCCGGATCGAGGAAGTAAAATGGCCCGAAGGCGTCACTGTCGGGGCGATTATCCGTGGCGAAGAAGTCATCATCGCGCACCACGACACGCAAATCGCGGCCGAGGATCACATCATCCTGTTTGTTCCCAACAAACGCATGATCCCCAAGGTGGAAAAGCTGTTCCAGGTCGGCTTCGGGTTTCTGTAAGTGTTACGCGTTTTTCCCATTCTCAACGTTATCGGCCTGGTGGTGCTGCTGTTTGCCTTCACCATGCTGGTGCCGTGGGGGGTGTCGTTTTATTACCATGACGCTGCGCGCAACGCGTATGACGACGCCATTCTCATTACCTTCGCCGCCGGATTGCTGCTGTGGCTCTCCACCCGCCATCTGCGGCGCGAACTGAAAATCCGCGACGGCTACCTGCTGGTGGTGCTGGTGTGGGCGGTGCTGCCCGCGTTTGCCACCCTGCCGCTGCTGATTTACCTGCCGCACCTGTCGTTCACCGACGCCTATTTCGAAACTATGTCCGGCCTGTCCACCACCGGCGCCACGGTATTGAGCGGGCTGGATCAGTTGCCCAAATCAATCAACCTGTGGCGCACGCTGCTCAACTGGCTCGGCGGCATGGGGATCATCGTGCTGGCAGTGGCCATCTTGCCGCTGCTGGGTGTCGGCGGACGCCAGCTGTTCAAGGCTGAAACCCCCGGCCCGATGAAAGACAGCAAACTCACGCCGCGCATCGCCCAGACCGCCAAGGCGCTGTGGCTGGCATACAGTGGCATTACCGTGGCCTGCATCGTGTCGCTCAAACTGGCCGGCATGAGCTGGTTCGACGCCGTCTGCCATGCCTTCGCTACCATGGGCCTGGGCGGTTTTTCCACCCATGACGCCAGCGTCGGCTATTTCAATTCGCCCGCCATCGAAGCCGTACTGATCGTCTTCATGCTGCTTGCGGCAATGAATTTCGCCACCCATTTCCTCGCCTTGAGCGGGCGCTCGCTGCGCGTCTACCTCACCGACCCGGAAGTGCTGCCGATGCTCGGCCTCGTCTTCGTCGCCTGTATCAGTCTGGCAGGCTATCTCTGGTACGCCGGCACCTATGCCAATTACTGGACGGCGCTGCGCTTCGTCAGCTTTAACCTGGTGTCGCTCGCCACCGACTGCGGCTTCGCCAATGCCGATTTCAACCTGTGGCCGATATTCGTGCCGCTATCCATGCTGCTGCTCAGCTGCGTTACCGCCAGCGCCGGCTCCACCGGCGGCGGCATCAAGATGATCCGCACGCTACTGATGCTCAAACAAGGCAAGCGCGAACTGGAAAAACAAATCCACCCCAACGCCCTGCTGCCGGTCAAACTGCGCCAAAGCGCGATCAGCAATCAGATCGTGTTCGGCGTGCAGGCGCTGGTCATGCTATACATCATCAGCATTATCATGCTCACCTTGGTGCTGGTTGCCAGCGGGCTGGATTTCGTCACGGCGTTTTCCGCTATCATCGCCTGCATCAACAACGCCGGTCCGGGCCTGAATAAAGTCGGCCCAGCCACCACCTATGCCATCCTCACCGACTTCCAGACCTGGGTGTGCAGCTTTACCATGCTGCTGGGCCGACTCGAACTATTCACCCTGCTGGTGTTATTCACACCGGCTTATTGGCGCAAATAACCATGACCACACCCATCATACTGAACTTTGAAAAAATGCTTGCCGCCGGCAAGGACAATGCCCTGCTGCGCTTCTCTCTGGGTAATGAATATCTCAAGATCGACGATCCGGCCAATGCGGCAGCGCACCTGAAGCAGGCGGTAGCGCAGGATCCAAAATATTCGGCTGCCTGGAAATTATTGGGCCGTGCGCTGGTCGAATCCGGACATCCTGCCGAAGCCCTGGCGGCGTATCTTGACGGCATCGCCGTAGCTGAGGCCAAGGGTGACAAACAGGCGGCGAAAGAAATGGCCGTATTTGCGCATCGCATCGAGAAACAACTCGCCGCAACCGACGGGAAATAGCGTCAGGATCGGTTCGGAGTGGCTTGGATCTGTGCGTGCGCCAAACGATTCACGCAATACCGGAAATGGGAACGCAATGATCGATGTTTATTACTGGACCACGCCGAATGGTCACAAAATCACAATCTTCGCGGAAGAAGCGGGTATTCCGTACAAGATCATACCGGTCAACATTGGCGCGGGTGACCAGTTTCAGCCGGATTTCCTCAAGATTGCGCCGAATAACCGCATGCCGGCAATCATAGACCACGCACCTGCAGATGGCGGTGCCGCGATCAGCGTGTTCGAATCCGGCGCCATTCTGCAGTATCTGGCGGAGAAAACCGGAAAATTCCTGCCTGCCGATATCCGTGGCCGTACCGAAGTCATGCAATGGCTATATTGGCAGATGGCCGGACTGGGTCCGATGGCCGGGCAGAATCACCACTTTGTGCAATATGCGCCCGAACATATTCCCTATGCAGTCGAACGCTACGTCAAGGAAACCAACCGACTCTATGGTGTGCTGAACAAGCGCCTGGCTGATCGCGAATTCGTGGCGGAAACCTATTCCATCGCGGATATGGCGATTTATCCATGGATTGTCCCCTACGAGCGCCAGGGTCAAAAGCTTGAAAATTTCCCGCATCTGAAACGCTGGTTCGAAACGATACAGGCACGACCTGCGGTACAGCGGGCATATCAGGTGGCCCAGGAGATTAACGAACGGCCGGTGGTCTCCGATGCTTCGCGCGCTATCCTGTTTGGGCAGACAGCCGGCGTAGTGAAATAAACCGTCATCCATGTCTGAAGGATGCCGAAGACAAAATTTGTGCAATCGATACACATCAAGGAATGAATGCCGTGACAGAAGTCATTATTCATCATTATCCCGCCTCCCCTGTTTCCGAGAAGATACGTACCGGAATGGGTCTCAAGCAACTCGCCTGGCGTTCAGTCGAACATAACCGTCTGCCGGATCGTCCCGAGCTATTTGCCATGACCGGCGGCTACCGCCGCATTCCAGTCATGCAAATCGGCGCAGATATCTATTGTGATACGCAATGCATCCTGCGCGAACTGGAACGTCGTGCGCCCAGCCCGTCTTTTTTCCCGAACAACGGCGCAGGCCTGCCTTTCGCACTCTCGCGCTGGAGCGATGGCGAGATGTTTGAACTGGCGTTCCGGGTGGCGTTTGCGCCGGTTGCGGATAAATTGCCCCCCGCGCTGATTGCCGACCGTACCCGTCTCTATCTGGGTGAACAGGGCGATCTCAAACATGAAGCCGAGGAACTGCCGCATACGCTGGCTCAATTACGTCCGCAATTCGGCTGGCTGGAAACCTGCCTGACCAACGGACAGCCCTTCATGCTCGGCAACGAGCCGGGCATGGTCGACCTGCTCGCCTGGTATCTTGTCTGGTTCGTGCGCGAACGTTATGCATCAGCACACGAATATCTGGGAGAGTTTCCGATGCTGAATGCCTGGATACAGCGCATGCTGGCGATCGGTCACGGCGCTTCCACTCCCATGTCTGCTGCAGAAGCGTTGGCGGTAGCCAAGGCGAGCGAGCCGGCAACCCAGGAAAAATCAGACCAGCTTGACCCGCAAGGTTTGAAACCGGGCATGCCGGTTACGGTCGTACCGGTCACGCATGGGGGGGACCGACCAGTCGAAGGCCGGGTGCTTGCCGTCGATCGCGACACGATCGTCCTGACGCGTGAGCATGCCGATTGCGGGCAGGTGGCCGTGCATTTTCCGCGTGTCGGCTACCGCGTCACACCTTGTTGATATTCAAACGTAATCAGTAGTGTCCGGTTCATTCTGGCAGCATCGGCTGGAAAGCCAACACTGAAGCGGGTTTTGATCGATTCATGGGTGTCCACGATTTGAATTTCGGATTGAACATTATTTGCGACACTTCCAGGTT
>JBDSHM010000314.1:0-4873 GCA_039918495.1 Sulfuriferula sp.
CAATGAAAAACTGCACCCTCGGTTTTGCCAATTCAGACCACTCTGCTCAAGTACCACACCACTGCCAAACTCATGATAGATACTCTGAATAAAACTTACTGCCCGTCCCTGATTATCAACGACACCCATCCAAACGGTATCGCCGGGGCCACGGCCTTTTCCCCACGGCAAAGCCAGATCCAGGTTGATGGCTTTTGCCAAAGAGTTTAAAAATTCCGGCTCCAGACAAGCCTGCGCGTCAATGCGCATATCCCGACGATCAGTAATATAAGCATCGCGAATTTTAAACGCCTGCTTGGTGGCTTCCGCAATGCAATGCACATAGTCAGCACTCTCCGGTTCCAGGTCACTCAGACCCATTCGATCCAAAATCCCGAGAATCATCAGCGATACGAGACCCTGTGTAG
This sequence comes from Sulfuriferula sp., assembly GCA_039918495.1. Taxonomy (GTDB): domain Bacteria; phylum Pseudomonadota; class Gammaproteobacteria; order Burkholderiales; family Sulfuriferulaceae; genus Sulfuriferula. Next base: position 408 of record JBDSHM010000314.1, read on the forward strand.
GCGGGGGCAGATTGTAGAGCTTGCCGAGCGTGTGCTCCAATACCAACGGCTTGGTCAGTTCAGCTCGATAGCCATTCAAATCAGCCAGAACAAGAGGGCTACCGCATGCGGCCAAATCCGCCGCAATCGTTTGCGCCAGCTCGCCACGATAGAAATCGTCCAGACCTGCGCGGCTAAGATGGCGTAATGTCGCAGCCATTTGAGTCTGAAAAAAAAGACTGCCTTCTTCAGGGACTTTTCCATTCACTAGAAAATGCTCACCAAAACCTGGCTGACCTTCCAGTTCCGCTTGCTTGGTCTGTGTACTGCGCATTTGACTACCGGTAACTGGTACTCCTTTCTCCCCATAGTGGATCGCATCTGCGAGCAGTCTGGACAAAGGCATACGCCCACTCCAACGCTGTTTGCTTAATGCCAGCGCGCGCTCCCAACCAGACACGGTGCCTGCCACAGTATTTGCCGCCAGCGGCCCCCGCACTGGGATGCTGTTCAGTCCACGATTCGCATAAAACAATGGGCTTGCCGCCGCAGCGGCCCCGCCGCCAGCATCAATCGCAACCGGCTCCTGACCCGGCTCATGGATCAACCAAAATGCGTCTCCTCCGAGTCCGGTCATATGCGGGTAAACCATCGCAATCGTGGCTGCAGCACACACCATGGCCTCAATCGCGTTGCCGCCTTCCCTGAGCACATCAATAGCCGCCCGCGACGCCAAAAAGTGAGGGGCCACAGCCATCGCAGAGTTGGTATTTAATGTAGTGATCATGAAAGGGTATGACTCAAATTTATCTCCTTTGCTCAGTGTTCTGGCGTTTCTATTCAAGCAAGCGCCGGCGCCATTTCGAGACGCTCGGAAACCATCCGTTTACGCCAGGACTTGAGCACGAACAATGCAAGTAACGCAGTAACCACATCCATCACAGTTACAATGCCGAAGATAGGCACCCAGCTGTGCGTTGTTTCGTGCAACAAAGCGGCGACTGGGGCACCGAGAATCGCGCCGACGCCTTGGGCCATATACAGAAATCCATAATTGGTCGTCGCATTACGGGTACCGAAAATATCGGTCAAGGTGGAAGGGAACAATGAGAATATTTCACCCCATCCAAAGAACACCACACCCGACAGCAACACAAAAGCCACCGCATTTTCTCTAAAAGCCAGCATCATGATGATTGCAGCAGCCTCAAGCATAAAGGCAACAGCCATCGTATTCTCCCTGCCGATATGGTCGGATATCCAGCCAAAAAACGGCCGCGTCAATCCATTGGTAAATCGGTCAATTGAAAGCGCCAAAGGCAATGCCGCCAAACCGAATATCAAAACATCGCTCACGCCGAAATCCTTGGCGAAAGCACCCATCTGCGAAATGACCATGAGGCCACCCGTGGACATCATGGTCATCATTACGAACAACAGCCAAAATACTGGCGTCTTCAGCATCTCTCTGGGGGTGTAATTGCGGGTGCTCTGCGAAACCGCTTTACTCGCAGCGGAAACAATATAAGCAGACAATTCAGAAGGTTTTGGTGCACGTCGCAACCCCTGCGCAACAACCAGTCCAACCAAGCCCAGGATAATGCCGAAGACAGTCAATGTGTGTGCATAGCCCGCCTCTTTAATCATTGTCGCAATAGGGAAAGTCGTCAATATCGCTCCAAAACCATAACCTGCAGCCACCATCCCAGTGGCAAGGCCACGTTTGTCCGGAAACCACTGCACCATCAAACCGACGATTCCCACATAGATGATCCCGGTTCCAAGCCCTCCCATGACTCCATAGGAAAGATACAAACCAGCCAAATCATGAACATATGCTGCCGCCACCCAACTACCTCCCGTTAGGATTGCGCCTACGGATATCAGCAACCTGGGCCCAAATTTTTGAATCAGATACCCCTGGAGAGGCGAAAGCCAGGTCTGCAACACGACAAATATGGAGAAAGTCACCTGTATCGCAGCCAGACTCGTATCAAGCGAGGATTGCAATGGCTTTACAAACATGGTCCACACATACTGGGAACTCGATATGGACATCATCGCAACCAGACCGAAAACAAGCTGCCACCACCGGTTATGTGACCACTTGGAATCGCCTAAATGGCTTTCTGTATTCATTTAATGCACCTCGCTGGAATGTTAGACCTAACAAAAGATCAGGACTCGCAGGAGGGTTTAGCAAAATACAAGCCAAGTACAAATAGTATTTTATTTCAAATGATTACGCAATTCCCATACGGGAATATTTTGATACTCAACCTAAAACCGGACCGCCTTGGTGCAGCACAAAACAGGAGTGTGCGCTTATCATTTGTATTTAATATGATTTCAATAGTTAACTTTAGATTTGATTTATGTACACATATCAAAAAAATGTACAAAAAAATCGATGTTTCGTAAACATCTGCCTATCAGGGCAATTTAAGGATTTTTTTTACGCACCTGGGAGGTGCAAAGAGATATTGCTTAGTGAGCGCGAACAATTCACTGCAATTTACGCAGACGCACCCGCTCTTTTATCCGATTTACCGCTTTACCGCGATATCCTTTAGCGCAGGACTCGGGAGATCAATACGTCTATTCATTGAGACATCTGTTTTTTGAGGAGCACCAACAAATGGAATGTAGCCGTAGATAGCTGCCAAGCCGAGAAGACTGAAAACGGTAAGCAGAATCCCGGCGAGTACCAGGATCGGATATAAATTTTTTTTGATGGCCTTATGCAAAATATTGGTGTCAATAGGATAAAAAATACCAATGCTCCCCGACTCTAAATACGCACACTCAGGTTATTCACGACGTAGGAAACGCCTTCTGTATCGGCGGCCAGGACTATAGCCAGCTGCCGCTGTATAAGCTTGCACACCGAGCCAGTCAATTCCACTCCTCCAGCAAAGGTTTCCACATGGATAAATGTATTGTGCATAGAGGGATGCTGTTTCAATACATTGCGTATCTTTTCAGTGATGCTTTGGTCGTCAATAATCTTCAACACTTGAATTTGCGAATCAAAAGGTAACTCATTGTATTGCATCTTCATTAATCAATTCCTCTCGCCATTAACCAAAGTCAATCAATACCAACCTATCCTCAATCTTTACCGCCTTGCATTCATCTGAATTTATCGAGGCGAACAACCTATTCAGCGCCTTTGGGGATCAAACTATTGATGACCTTGCTCACACCCTCGACGCCTGCTGCGACCCGACCGGCAGCCACGGCTTGGTGGGCGCTATCTACAAACCCACTCAGCAGAACAGCGCCCTTGTAGGTCTGCACATGGATCTGCAACCCTTTTAAAAACGAGTGCTTGATGAGCCCGGTTTTCACCTTCGCAGTGATGACGCTATCATCCACATACTTGGCTAGCTTGCGACGATCACTGATGGATTTTGCCTTAGCAAATTCCTCTTTGCCCAATTTTCCAGCATGAGTGGAATCCGCATCATCAAAAGCCTGCGACGATATTTCATGAGCAGTCGCTTCCTTTTTGCTTACATAACCATCATGGTTCGTATCGTATTGCTCGAATGTGGAATTACCATCCATGCCAGCCGCATACGAACTGGCCATTAATCCAAACGATATGGCCACGCCGATAACAGCGGCAGAAATAACCCAATTTTTCCCGGAATATATGAGGTATTGCATAGTTTGACTCCTTACTTGATAGAGGCAACCTAGTTATCTGATCAAGCATCCCGAATTTGTGGGTATCACTCGAATTTCACACAGAAATTCGAATTACAACCCAACCCACCCAATCAGGGTGAGTGTCGCACATACCTATCAGTACTTTGGCGTAGTGCCCGTAGGCGGCATGGTGGGTGCATCTGCCGAAGGCGCATTGGTTGCCATCGCGTTGGCAAGCTCTTCGGGGCTTAATTTGCCATTATGATTGGCATCCGCCTGTTTAAAATCCTGGGCAGGCATACCCTGTTTTGCTGCCTCCTTGGAACTGACGGAACCATCATGATTGGTATCTAACAAAGCCATGGCGGGGGAGACGTCTGTTTTAGGCGTTGTTGCAGCGTGACTCATCCCTATCCCACCCACAATCAGGGCGGCTCCGAGCAGACCTGCTTGAATGGTTTTACGGTGGCAAATTAAGGCAACATTACTCATTCGTATCTCCTGAAACTCACAGCAATATTGCTGTAAGCATGAAGACAGCAATTGCTATGCCAGTTTAAATATACAATTAAAACAATGTGTTATAATTAAACTGGATTTGACCCGTGTCGTCTTGCAACAACACAAATCAGCCGCATAACTATTAACCTACTGAAAAATAATGAAATATCTCTTGTCGCCGAACGGTGACGAGTGAGGATGGGATACGATCAGGTGGGCTTGAATGCAGCGGCATCAAGTTGATGCCGCTGCAGTAACTTATAGAATTCAGTACGGTTGCGTTTGGATAAACGGGCTGCCTGAGTCACATTGCCGGAAGTTATCTTCAATAC
>JBDSHM010000315.1:0-6652 GCA_039918495.1 Sulfuriferula sp.
AATATCCGTGATCGACACTTCAAAGTTAGCCTTTTTTCCGGCCAGCTCCTTGGCTTGATAATCCTTCGGGAAAGTCACATCGAATGACTTGTTTTCACCCGCCTTTACATCAACCAGTGCGGCTTCAAACTCGGGCAACGTGCGTCCTTCACCGAGTACGACGCGGAAACCTTTTGCTTCACCCCCGTCAAAGACCACGCCATCAATTTTTCCGACATAGTCCAATGTCACCAGATCACCTGTCAGCGATGCCCGGTCGGCAGTATTGAATTGCACGCGTTGTTTGCGTAACACTTCCAGTGTTTTATCCACATCCGCATCGCCAACGCTCACGATAGGGCGTGTAATTTTGGCAGCGCTGACATCACCCAGGCTAATTTCAGGATAGACCTCGAAAGTGGCCGAAAATTCGATCGAGCCTTTGTCTGTCGCGTCAGTCTTGGGCTCTATACGCGGATAGCCAGCCACTTTGAGCTGATGAGCCTGAATCGCTTCCATAAAACTTTTTTGAACTGCATCGCCCAGTACTTCCTGATGTATCTGCCCACCATATTGCTTGGTAACCAGACTTATAGGCACTTTGCCACGGCGGAAACCATCCAGTTTGGTATTGCGTGCGATGTCGCGGAGGCGGTTACTGACCTCGGTTTCGATCTGTTGCATTGGCACGGCCAGGTTGATGCGACGTTCCAGGGTGCTGATTTGCTCGAGGTTAGCTTGCATGGGGTAAATCCTTACTGACTGATGAATAAGTTATAAATTCTGGTGCGAAAGGGGGGACTCGAACCCCCACACCTTGCGGCGCTGGAACCTAAATCCAGTGCGTCTACCAATTCCGCCACTTTCGCAAACCGCCAAGTGTAATATAATTGCGCCTGCGCTGTCAGCTTCTATGCCCAACAAACCCATTTATCAATGCCATTACTCCCCACCATACATGTCTGTTGGCCATTACGAAAATTTTCCTGTAGCGTCAATATTGCTACCACGCCGCCTGCGTCGCCCTATTGCCGTCATTTACCGCTTTGCACGCAGCGCGGACGATATCGCCGATGAGGGCAAAGCTACGCCGGAACAACGGCTGGCTAAACTGGATGCTTATCGAGCCGAACTAAGCCGTATTGAAGCGCATCAAGCCCCACATACTCCCTTATTCAATCAACTGGAGGTGGTCATTCGTAAGCATGCGCTGCCTTTGCAGCCATTTCGGGATCTACTCGATGCATTTTCACAGGATGTAGTCAAAACCCGCTATGCTCATTTTGGTGAGGTCATGGACTACTGTAAAAAATCCGCCAATCCGGTAGGGCGACTGATGCTCGCGCTATATGGCGAAACCGATAGCCGCAGCGTGGCCTATTCCGATGCCATCTGTTCAAGCCTGCAACTGATCAATTTTTTGCAGGATATAGCCATTGATTACCAGAAAAACCGCATCTATCTGCCACAGGACGAAATGCTGAAATATCAGGTAGACGAAGCGCAAATTGCACACCAGGACACAGCGGGGCTGTGGCAGCCCTTCATGCTGGCTCAGATTGAGCGCACCCGTAAAATTCTGCAAGGCGGAGCGCCACTTGGAAAAGTCCTGAAGGGACGTATCGGGCTCGAGCTTCGAATGATTATCATGGGCGGAGCTACCATCCTGGAAAAACTGCATAAAACCCGCGGTGACATCTACACCCAGCGCCCAATATTAAATGCGGCTGATTGGCTCAACATGCTTTACCGCGCCGTTCGCGCCAAATAGGACATACATTGGATCCCAACCAATACTGCCAGGACAAAGCTGCTGCAAGCGGTTCCAGCTTTTATTACAGCTTTCTGTTCCTGCCCCCCGTCAAGCGCCGCGCCATCGTCGCCCTATACGCATTCTGTCGCGAAGTGGACGATATTGCCGACGAATGCACCGACACCGCTGTAGCACGTACCAAACTTGCATGGTGGCGCACTGAAGTGGCCGACCTGTATCGGGGTGAACCTCATCATCCAGTCAGCCAGGCATTGGCCCCCGTCATTAAGCAGTTCGATTTGCCTGTCGAGCAATTGCTGGAAATCATCGACGGCATGGAAATGGATTTGACCCAACACCGCTACGCCGATTTCAAATCACTGCGGCTCTATTGCCACAGAGTGGCGGGCGTAGTGGGCGAACTATCCGCAGTGATTTTCGGCCATACAGAACGTGCCACACTGCGTTACGCTGCGGACTTGGGCCTGGCGTTTCAACTCACCAACATTATTCGCGATGTAGGCGAAGATGCCCGCCGCAACCGTATTTATCTGCCGATGGATGAACTGGAACAGTTCAAGGTTAGCGCTGCGGACATCCTCAACACCCGTGAAACCGATAATTTTCGTCAATTGATGGAATTTCAGTATCAGCGTGCCCAACATTTCTATGAACAAGCCTTTGCTGCCCTGCCTGACACCGATCGCAAGGCACAGCGCACCGGCTTGGTGATGGCAGGTATCTACCGAACCCTGCTGGAAGAAATCCGCAGCGAGGGGTTCAAGGTTCTCACTCAGCGCACTGCGCTCACGCCACTGCGCAAACTATGGATCGCATGGCGCACCTGGATGAAAGCTTGACCAGACACGTCGCTATTATTGGAGGTGGCTACGCCGGCATGGCTGCTGCGGTGACCCTGGCACAGAATGGAATACAAACAACCGTATTCGAAGCCAGCAAAACTTTAGGGGGACGTGCGCGCCGGGTCATGCTCAATGATATCTGTCTGGATAACGGGCAGCACTTGCTTTTGGGCGCTTATAGCGAAACCTTGCGCTTGGTCGAACTGGTCGCACCGGTAAAAACCGCGTGGTTGCGACGTCCCCTGGAATTGCATACCTTGAATGGTTTGCAACTATCCGCACCTTACTTACCGGCGCCGTTGAATACCCTGCTGGCATTGCTGACCGCTCGAGGCCTGAGTGCCGGTGAACGTTTTGCTGCCATTCGTTTCATGTTGTTGCAACATCGCCAGCATTTCAAATTAAGCCGAGACATACCCGTTGCGCAATTGCTCAAGCAACATGCTCAGCCGTCTGCGCTGGTGAACAAATTATGGGCACCCCTTTGTATTGCCGCGCTTAATACACCGGTTTCCATCGCATCCGCACAGATATTCCTGAATGTATTACGCGATAGCCTGACACGTCGTCGCAGTGATAGCGATCTGGTTTTCCCCGTACACGATCTCACCGCCTTATTTCCAAATCCCGCTGCCGATTTTGTGCGCGCCCACGGCGGGAATGTGATCACCGGGAAAGCGGTGGAGGTGATTGACAAAACCACACATGATTTTGCATTGCACGGCGATCATTTCAGTCACGTGATCTGTGCCGTGGCACCTCATCATGCTATACGTCTGCTTTCCGGGTTAGAGGGTCTGGATGGGACACGAACCCTTATCGAAGCATTCCATTACCAACCAATCACCACCGTATATTTACAATACCCAGACAGGGTAAGCCTCGCCAAACCGATGCTTGGCCTCACCGGCGGCGTATCCCAATGGGTATTCGACCGGGGTATGACTCATGGCCAGCATGGCCTTTTAGCAGTCGTGATCAGTGCCGAAGGACACCATCGCGGGCTGGATGCCGCTGCTTTGGCACAACAAGTGGATAATGAATTACGCGGCGCGCTCGGCAATTTTCCCTCACTACACTGGCATAAAATCATTGTCGAAAAGCGCGCGACTTATTCCTGCGACGCCGGCATAAAGCGCCCGACACAGATGACTGCACTCAGCAATTTCTATCTGGCTGGTGATTACACTGCCAGTGAATATCCGGCCACGCTCGAAGCTGCAATAAGAAGTGGCGTAAAATGCGCACAATTAATACTGGATCCAGCATGAAAAATTATCAAGCCCCCACCGATTTACTGAAAGACCGCGTCATTCTCGTTACCGGCGCAGGCCAAGGCCTCGGGCGTGAAGCCGCGCTGGCCTACGCAGCACATGGCGCTACCGTTATTCTGCATGGACGCGACATCCCCAAGCTTGAACAGGTTTATGACGAAATCGAAGTAGCAGGCCATGCCCAAGCCGCCATTATTCCGCTTGATCTGAATTTGGCGGACGATCAAGCGTATGAAGGATTGGCTGGTTCAATCGGGATGCAACTCAAACGCCTGGATGGTATCCTGCACAATGCAGCCATGTTTTATAGTGCTTGCCCCCTTGAACTGCAAACAACCGAGCAATGGCTCACCCTGATGCGTGTCAATCTGATTGCGCCTTTTGCGCTAACCCGTGCGTGCCTGCCACTACTCAAACAGTCTCCCAGCGCGTCGGTGATCCTGACCGGCGAATCGCACGGTCACCACCCGGCCGCTTACTGGGGTGGCTATGCCGTATCCAAAACGGGGGTCGAATCTTTAACTCAAATATGGACGCAAGAGTGGGAAATTTTGCACCCCAATATGCGTATCAATACCCTGATTCCGGGACCGGTAGCCTCGCCCAAACGTCGCAGGACCCATCCTGGCGAGGACCCGGACACCATACCGCAAATGCCCGACTTGATGCCTGCATACCTGTATTTGATGGGTGCAGACAGTGGCGCAGTAAAAGGCCAGATAATCGAATTGAATAATGCCTGAAACACACGCCCTTCTCGCCGATATGCCGCAATTCAAACTGGGGCGATACGAAATCGCTGCCGAAGTCGGGCATGGCGCGATGGGTACGGTTTACAGGGCGCACGATCCACTGATTGAACGTACCGTTGCACTCAAAACCATACGGCTCGATCTTTCCCACCAGGCACACCAGGTATTCAAGGAACGCTTCTACCGTGAAGCCAAATCGGCCGGCCGCCTCAATCATCCCAATATCGTCACGATCTACGACGTGGGTGAAACCGACGGCAGTGCATACATTGCGATGGAGTACCTGGAAGGCGAGTCGCTCGATATGCTGCTCGATAACCACATCCATCTGTCTATCGAGCGCATAGCAAACATCACCTTGCAGATCGCCAATGGTCTGGCTTATGCGCATCAACATGGCGTCATTCATCGCGATATCAAACCCGCCAACATTATCCTGATGCGTAGCGGCAGAATCGTCAAAATTACCGATTTCGGTATTGCCCAGATTCCGACCAGCGAACAAATCAGCGAGGGAACATTGCTTGGTTCGCCACGTTACATGTCGCCGGAACAGGTACAAGGCAAAGTCCTGGATGGCCGCAGCGATGTGTTCTCACTGGGCATCGTACTGTACGAGATGCTAACCGGGCATGCGCCATTTACCGGCGATGACCTCGGTACCATTCTGTACAACATCATGAACTTCGAGCCTGCTTTCCCCAGCAGCGTAAGTAAAAACGCGCCCGAGCCTTTCGACCGCATTGTCATGCGCGCGTTGTCAAAAAGACCGGCCGAGCGTTATCAAACCGCACGCGAGATGGCCGTGGATCTGCGCGCATTGCGCGGGGTTACAGCCACAGCAGATGTTCAATCCATCTCCGGCGCAACCGACACGTCTACTTCGCTGCGACAGAAAACCAGGCAAATGGACAAAGCAATGCTCCGCACATTGCTGAGCATGTTCAGTCTGGGAATCGCCATTGTCGCCGTACTGGCAATTATCGCACTGACCGTCAGCACAGAGGTTCATCCTCCTCATGTCACACGTTACATCAAATCAATCGTAACCGTGCCTGTTCCGTCCACTTCGAGCAATCAACCGGCTGAGGTCCAGAAACTCTTTTCAAGGGTGGAAAACCCGCTACCTCCCGCAAAAAAACGTCAGCCTAACCATCTTGCCATTACAAAACTGGATAAAAAAATCCAATCGCTTATCGTCAAGCGTGCTGAGTTATTGGCCAAATTTACCAAGCTTCATCCCGACGTGGTGATGATCACACAACAGATCAAGCGCCTGGAAAAAGAGAAACGCAGGCTCGCAGAGGCGAAAAAGTGAATTACCGTGACCGCTACATCTCGCGCAAATAAGCCACCGCATCCTGCAAGCGCTCCACTGCGATGACTTCCATGCCTGTAATAGCCTGACGCGGCTTATTGGCCGCAGGTACGATCGCGCGGGTAAAACCCAACTTGGCGGCTTCTTTCAGGCGTTCCTGCCCGCGTTGTACCGGACGAATTTCTCCCGCCAAACCAACCTCACCAAACACAACAAGTTTATCCGGCATAGCTTTGTTTTTAAAAGATGAAACTATCGCCAAAAGCAGCGGCAAATCAGCAGCGGGCTCGTTGATCCGCACCCCTCCCACGGCATTGATAAATACGTCCTGATCGTAACAGGCGAGCCCGGCATGACGGTGCAGCACTGCCAGCAACATGGCCAGACGGTTCTGCTCCAGGCCAACACTGAGCCGGCGGGGATTGGGTGAGGGCGACGACTCCACCAGCGCCTGAATCTCCACCAGCAAGGGCCGCGTGCCTTCCTGCGTCACCATCACGCACGAGCCCGCCACCTCAGTGCCGTGCTGGGACAGAAACAGCGCCGACGGATTCGAAACGCCTTTGAGTCCCTTGTCCGTCATCGCGAACACGCCGAGCTCGTTCACGGCGCCGTAGCGATTCTTGAAGGCGCGAACCAGCCTGAAGCTCGAGTGGGTGTCGCCTTCGAAGTAGAGCACGGTGTCGACCATATGCTCGAGCACGCGCGGACCT
>JBDSHM010000316.1:0-6904 GCA_039918495.1 Sulfuriferula sp.
GTATTTTACGGCCAGATACCAGAGCCCGATGAAAAGGGCGATGGAAGTCAGCGCAAGCACCGCAGAGCCAATATTGCGTGTGAACCAATCCGCCATATTGCGCCAGACCATGCCTTTCGGCGCGGCCTGACCGGTCGGAATCGTCGGTGGTTTGACGATCGTGCCACTCTGGTCATTTGCAGACTCAGTGGTCGGCGCCGATGCGCTTGCCGCATCGTTCGGCTCTTCATGGAAATTGATCAGCTCTGCGGTTCGCATGATTATCTCCCTACGTAAGAAGCAGCAAGTACTTCGGTGTAATCCGCCAGCTTGCCGCCATGCTTGGCTGCGTATGCCTCAGCATCTTTTTTCAACAGGAACGGAACGATGGAAGGATGTTTTGGCTGTTTGGCATTGAGCGCAAAAAATGCCTTGTCTGCGAACAATTTGATGCCATACGTCGTGTCGAACAAATACGTCACATCAATCTTCTTGCCTTCGGACACGGCTTTCTTCACTGCGGCCAGCGTGCAGTTCGGCGAGCTATAGGCGGTAATGGCGCCATTTTCTATCCACACTTCGCCGCCATCCCGTGGATTCTTGATCGGCTTCTTGCACAAGGGATCCATGCCGCCAATTTCATAGCCGGAAAAACTTGCCTTCTGCTTGTCGTAATCAAGCCCTTTTTCCTTGAAAGCTTCGCGGATGTACGTCTCGTTAGCCCAGGTATCAGCATCGAATTGCTTGACCTTGCCCAGACGCTGCAGCACGCCAGTGTCGTATTTGATCGCCTTTATCCAGTCCGGTTTGATCGTGGGGTCCAGCGTATGGATACCGCTTGGTCCAAGAAATATGTAGACGACTTCCTTTTCGATGCCGGTCCATTCCTGGATTTTCTGTGCGGCCAATTCCGGGTTTTTGCGGATCCAGTCGTTCGCATCCAGCAGCGCTCGCAGATAGGCGACGACCACTTCGGGATATTTATCCGCAAAGTCCTTGCGCACCACGATACCGTGCATGGTCGGCACTTTGGTCTCGACGCCGTCGAATATTTTGCGCGCAAAACCACGGTAGGGCAGCAGCTCCGCGAAAGGCACGAAATCAGCGTGCGCATCGATCTTGCCCTCCTGCAGGTTGGTCGTACCGACCTCCGGGCTCTGATTCGACAGCTTCCAGAAATCATCCTTCCAGCCCCTATCCTCCATCGCTTTCAGCAGCATGCCATGTGCTGCGGAACCGAACGGTACGGATATGCTTTTGCCCTTCAGGTCGGAGAGCTGATAGTAAGGCGAATCCTTGCGCACGACGACACCATTGCCTGCGCCATCCTTGTTGTACGCAATAATCGCGACCAACTCGCTCTTGGTGTCACGGCCATTCTGGAAAGTTGCGCCATTCACCAGCAAGGGATAGTCGCCCATCATCCCGATCTGCAACTTGTTCGCAATCATGCCGTTGGTAACCGGCGGCCCTGACGTGAAATTCTGCCAATCAACCTTGAAATGGATATCCTTGTACTTGCCGGTTTTCGGCAGATATTTTTCCAGCAGACCCAGCTTCTCGATGACGATGCCGGCAGTCACCGTATTGGTCGTGGTGTTCTGGATACCGATGCCGAGATTCACGTCTTCGGCATGCGCCACCACCGTTAAAAATGCCGAGGCTGCCAGCGCCGCCGAGGCGAGTACCAGCTTGAATAATGATGTTTTTCTGCCGGTCGTATTACTTGTTAGCCGCGTAATCACAATAAGTACCCCTTTTAAAATAAGTTACACATTTATTTAAATAGGCAACTTTCATACCCAACGAGTATTTTTTATAACAACCTGTTTTATTTAATCTTTATCCTCTTGCCGCGACTGTGTTTCATGCACCAGGTGCGTGCAATCTGTAGCGCTTGCACTGCATTCATGCATGCACACTTTCAGCCGGTTTGCAGATACTGGAATTTCTCCTGCACATCCATCCATTCATCCGCATCGGCCGGCGCATCCACCCGGGCGCTGATGACCGGCCACACTTGCGATAGCTCTTCATTCAATGCCATGTACTTTTCATATTCCGGCGGCAAATCCTCTTCTGCGAAAATTGCGCCGGCAGGACATTCATCCACGCACAGCGAACAATCGATGCACACGGCAGAATTGATCACCAGAAAATTGGGGCCTTCATGGAAGCAATCCACCGGGCATACCTCGACACAATCGGTAAACTTGCAGCGGATGCAGGGTTCAGCAACGATATAAGTCATGATTTATCCTTTCAGGCTGCTTTATCAGCGCGCGATCTGCGTAATGGCCAGTTTGGCGAGTTTGCGCACATCCGGATCGGGGTCTTGTAGCGCTTTTTCCAGCGCAGGCAATGCTTCCGGATCACCCACTTCACCCAAGGCGACTGCGGCTTCCTTGCGTAAATTGCTCACCGGATGCATTAATGCCTCGCAAAGCGCGGGCAAAGCGGCACGGCTCTTGAGTTTGCCGAGGCTGCGAGCCGCCTTGATCCTGACTTGCCAATAGCTGTCCTGCATGGCGGCGATGAGTTGAGGCACCGCGTTTTCCGCGCGCAACTTGCCCAGCGTCATGACGGCTTCCTCGCGCACCTGCCAGGATTCATCATTCATGGCACTGGTCAGGGCCGGGAACACAACAGGCAGCGCGGGAGCAAAGCCGAGTGCGCCCACTGCGATGCGCCGCACTTCCGGATCCGTATCCCGCGTAGCGACGCTGGATAACGATGTCAGCGCGCGCGGATCTTTGAGATAACCCAGCACGCCGACTGCCGCCTGCCGCACACCGGCGTCCGCATCTGCAATGGCTGCCAGGGCGGGGTCCAGACTGCCTGGCACCTTGAGTTCCTTCAATGCCCGGAAAATCGCTGCCTTGGCATAACCTGAAGACGTGTCCAGCGCGTTCAGCAAGACGCCGCCGAGACGGGCGTCTTTCAGTTCGCCAAGCGATAACGCTGCGTTTGCGCCCACTTGCGGATCGCTGTCAGTCAACACGCCGATCAGCGCCGCAACAACAGCTTCGCTCTCATATCCTTCCAGTGCTGCTGCTGCCTCGGCCCGGACATTGGCATCGACGTCCCGTAGCGCTTCAATCAATAACGGGACGATCAAATCCTCGTCTTCGCTATCCGCCAGATCCATCAGCGCAATGCGTCTGATTTCCGGATCGGCGTCGCTCATGCGCTGTTTCAGCTGCGCTGATAATCCATCTTGAATGCTTAGGGCAGTCATGGTCCGGCTCCAGTCTTAACGCAATAAATAGGGAATATCGACATGCACTGCGCCGGTAGGACAATCCTTCTCGCAGGGCATGCAATACCAGCACTCGTCGAACTTCATGTAGGCCGTGCCTTTGGCAAGATCGATAGCCAGCACGTCGAGCGGGCAGACGTCCACGCATACCGTGCAGCCCTTGGCAGCAATACATTTTTCTTCATCGACCGTGACGGGCACGGTGACTCGGTTCAAGGCATAAGTCATGGCATCTCTCCTTTAGGCAGCCGCGGGTTCTTTGACGATCCGCAGTTTTTGATAGGCGGTCTTTTCTTCCTCGTCGAGGGCAACGATGTAGGGTTCGATCGGTCGTGTGAAACAGCTCATGTTGCCGTTGGCATCCTTCTTCACCTGCACGTGCACAAACCAGTCGGCATCGTTTTTCTCGGGATAGTCCACCCGATAGTGATACAAACCCCAGCGACTTTCCTTGCGGTACAGCGAGGCCTGTGCGGCCATTTCGGCGCAGTCACGGATGGCGTGTATTTCCATCGCGCGCATCAGTTCGTGCGGGTTGGTTGCACTCATTCGCGCAAGGTCTTCCTCAATTTCTGCGAAACGCTGCAGGCCGATTTCCATCTTGCGGGTGACTTTGGGCGGTTGCAGATAGTCGTTGACCATGCGCCGCAATTTGTATTCGACCTGACTGGGTGGAAGCCCGTCGGCCACATCCAGCGGGGCCCATACGCGCTTACGCTCTTTTTCAACCTGGGCTTGATCGACCGGTGGCAAGGCATGCTCGGCGCAGTATTCTGCCGCGCTTTCACCCGCCAGCTTGCCGTAGACGAACGCGCCCAGCATGTAGTTATGCGGAACACAGGCCAGATCACCGGCTGCGTACAAGCCCGGCACAGTGGTTTCTGCGTGCTCGTTGACCCACACACCTGAACCGCTATGACCGCTGCACAGACCGATCTCGGAGATATGCATTTCCACCATGCCTGAGCGATAGTCGAGACCGCGTCCTTCATGGAAACGTCCGCGACTCGGCCTTTCATTGGTATGCAGGATCTCTTCAATCGTGGAAATGGTTTCTTCGGCCAAATGATCCATCTTCAGGAACACCGGCCCGTTGCCGCCTTCGAGTTCTTTGTAGAACTCCATCATCATCTGGCCGCTCCAGTAATCGCACTCGATGAAACGGTCGCCGTTTGCATTGGCGGTGTAACCACCGAATGGACCGGTGACATACGCACAGGACGGTCCGTTGTAATCCTTGATCAAAGGGTTGATCTGAAAACACTCGATGCCGGAAAGCTCGGCGCCTGCATGATAGGCCAGGCTGTAACCATCGCCCGCATTGGTTGGGTTTTCATAAGTACCGAACAGGTAACCGGAGGAAGGCATGCCCAGACGACCGGCCGCACCGGTGGCCAGAATGACGGTCTTCGAACGGATCACATAGAAATCGGCGGTACGGCTATCCACTCCCATCGCGCCGGCAATCGCGCCATCCTCATCCAGCAGCAAGCGGGTTGCCATCAACCGATTGGTGATTTCCACGCGCCTTTTTTTCAGCTGGCGATACAACACTTTTTTCATGTTGTGCCCTTCCGGCATGGGCAAAACATAGGTACCGATGTGATGGACTTTCTTGACCGCATAATCGCCGGTCTCGTCCTTTTCAAATTTCACACCCCAGCTATCCAGTTCCTGAATCATGTCAAAACTGCTGGTGGCGTATTTCATCACCGTCTTCTGGTTGACGATGCCGTCGTTGGCCACCGTGATTTCCTTCACATACTGCTCGGGCGTGGCATGCCCGGGAATGACTGCGTTATTGAGCCCGTCCATTCCCATGGAAATGGCGCCACTGCGTTTGACGTTGGCTTTTTCCATCACCAGTACGCGTAATGCAGGGTTCTTTTCCTTGGCTTTGGCTGCGGCCATCGGGCCAGCCGTACCGCCGCCGATCACCAGCACATCCACTTCCATTTCTATCGTGTTCATAGCATCCTCTCCTTGTAGCTCTAAATGTTTCGACGTTAGATACGGCCGCGTTCGACACGCAGGCGATACTGGAAGGCATCTCCGCGGTAGTAGAGATATTCGAAATCGAGCGGCTGATTATCGGTGGTAAACGTCAGGCGCTCGATGCGCAGCACCGGTGACCCTTCCTGCAACTGGATCAGCCTGCCCAGAGACTCGTCCGCCAGCATGGCCTCGATCTGCAATTCAGCCTGGCCCAGTGAATAACCGTAGTCATTTTCCAGAATCAGAAAGATGTCGCGGTGCGCGAGATCTTCCTTGATCAGGCGTTCGCCAATTGATTTCGGCAGATAGGTCACATCCAGCGAGATGGGCGCGCGGTTCAGGTAACGCACGCGGCGTATCTCGGACACCATTTCGTTCTCGTCCAGCCCCAGTTTCATTGCCACCACTTTGTCGGCAGGAACAATCTTGAAACTGATCACCTGTGAGAAGGTTTCATAACCCATACTGGCCATTGCTTCACCAAACCCTTGCAACTTGCCGAGATTCTGGAATGCCTTGGGTTGCGATACATACGTGCCTTTGCCATGTATCTTGAAAATCAACCCTTCTTTTTGCAGGTCACCCAAAGCCTGGCGGACCGTAATCCGGCTCACGCTAAAAGATCGCGTCAAATCACTTTCCGAAGGCATCTGTTCGTGCGCCTTGTAAGTCCCATCGAGAATGCGATTCCTGAGAATTTCCTTGATCTGCGTATACAACGGCACGGGCGATAGCGACAGGACCGTTTCACTTTTTGGATTCATCATTTCCCCTCCCGCTCACATGCTTACTTGTTATGACATGATGTAACAAAGCAAACTGTATGCCAGCATATTAAAACGCCACAAAATCAAAACAACTTATTGATTTGTATTATTTTTTAAAAGGATAATGAGTCGAGAAAGAGACATTGAATCGGCACTGGAAACGTGCGTTTCAGAAAAGCATGCACAGAAAATGTTCTTGATGGGGGCAAATCACCTGACGGCACTGGCGATTGATGACGACCATTTCACCGTTGCTTGTCGTTTGTATATGAGTCAATGCCAGGATGCGCGAACCCGCTCGGATTACCCGCATTTAGTCGTGGTTTATATCTGTGTTCTGGGCAGATGCTACGACTGCTTTGATTTGCCTGAGGCGGCAGAGGAAACTGGATGTTTATAGCTTGCGGTATGGAGCGGGCGCTGCTGAATCAGACTGTCAGGCAGGCCGCAAATCCGCAGTAATTTCGTAGGACCGGAGACGCGCAGAATGATCGAAAATCTGCGAGGTGATCATTAATTCATCCGCGCCGGTTTGTTCGATAAAGGCTTCCAATCCAAGCTTGACCACGTCACTTGAGCCAATCGCAGAGCAAGACAGCACCTGATCAAGCAGCGCCCGTTCCTGGGGTCCGATGCGATTCATATAACCCGCTTCGGGTGGCGGCAGCCGCTTGGGATGCCCGCTACGCAGGCTGACGAAGGCCTGCTGCATTGAAGTCGCAAGAAACTGCGCCCCCTCTTCCGTATCGGCGGCAAACACATTGAAACCCAGCATCACATAAGGCTTCTGCAGGTGAATAGACGGCTTGAAAGTGGCGCGATACACAGCAATCGCCTGCATCATTTGCGCCGGTGCAAAATGCGATGCGAAGGCATACGGCAGGCCCAGGGCAGCTGCCAGTTG
>JBDSHM010000317.1:0-4962 GCA_039918495.1 Sulfuriferula sp.
CGTCGGGAATCAAAAGTCATTGGAAAACCAACAGCCTCACATTGGCGCGTTCGTCAAAGACAAGGGCGGCTCTCCGGAACTGACGAACATGCTTCTCAAACTTTTCGACTATTACGGTAAGTATCAAAATACCTATGTCAAACACGACGACGCAGTGCGGGAAGAAGAAGTGGTTTTTCTGATTGAAATTACTTCGTCATTTATGAAACACATGGTCAGGTTGCAAAGTGCCGATGTGAACTAACCTGAGCGGTACAGTGGATCTGCGCGAAAAACCGCGCAGATACGCTGAATTGAACCATTAACCACCTTACACACCGCATTCCCATGACGCAAACTCTCAATCATCATGCCCGTCATTCCAGTCGCGGCGTTGGCGATCTTGCCGGTATCCATCACGATAGTCGCCGTTGTAACCGTCACGGTAGTCGCCGTTGTAACTACCCCGATTTTCATCCACGGCCACGTTCACATCGATGAAACGGCCCGGATCGTAGGGTAGTGTGGTGCTCATGTTACGGCCACGGTAGCTGTACACCACGTTGTAGCCGGACACCACCTGACGATAGTTATCGCGGGTCTGGCAGCGCTCCACCTGGCGCGGCTGATAGTAACCATCGTCGCGGCGCCCGTTATTGCTGATGTTGTCGCCGACCAGCGCACCGGCTACCGCGCCTACTGCAGTCGCCGCCGTACGCCCGTTGCCCCCACCCACGTTATTGCCGAGCAATCCACCTACCAGGCCGCCGATGATGGCACCACCGTAGGAGCGCTGTGCACTTCTGTATTCGGTGCCGACTGTTTCTGTCCGGCAGACGCGACTCGGTTCGTTCACCTGCTGATAGATCGGCGTGGAGGAAAGCACGCGAGCGTGGTCATTGAAATATTCGGGACGATCTGCCAGTGCAGCCGTGCTCAGCGCCATCAGGGCAATCGCTCCGGCAGTCAATTGGGTTGTACGCATGATTCTTCTCCTTGTCGTGATGTGGCGATTCGTTTTCGAATCCACGCTTGCATCATGACCGATAGACGTTTCTGCGCCATTTCCGAATGCAGCCAAACTGTAACAGTGTGTTACACGCTTGATACGTCTTCTTTGCCTGCCAGCAGCCAGTACAGGACCGGCATCACCAGCAGCACCAGCGGCAATTGCACTACCAGCCCGGCGATGATGGCGATCGCCAGCGGCTGCTGCATGGCGGAACCCTGGCCGATAGCAAACGCCAGTGGCAGCAGGGTCAGGATGGCGGCGAAAGTGGTCATGGCGATAGGGCGCATGCGATTTTTGCCGGCCTCGACCAGCGCCTGCGAAAATGGCATTTCACGGATCAGATCGCGGTATTCGGAAAAGTAGAAAATCGCGACTTCGGTGACGATGCCGATAATCATGGTCATGCCCATCATCGCCGAGATGTTGAGCTCGATCCCCGTCATCCATAATCCGATAAACACCGCCGATACGGCCAGCAAGGGAATGGCGAGTATCGACAGCGCGATGCGGAAACTTTCATACAGGAACAGCAATAGCAGAAATACCAGACCGATGGCGGCGACGAATACCGCCATCAAGCCCTTGAAAGCGATCTGCTGCTGTTTGTAAAGGCCGCCCAGCTCGAAATACATGCCCTTCGGCAACATGTTCGGCTGCACCATCACCTTCTGAATATCGGCGATAACCGATCCCATGGAGCGGCCGCTGATGCGCCCGGTAACCGCCACCATGCGTTTGAGGTTTTCGCGCCGGATTTGCGGCTGTCCGCTGATCGGCACAATCTGGGCTACGCGACTGAGCGGGAATACATGCCCGTCGGGTGCGCGGATCAGCAGCTTGCCGACATCCGGAGTGATGGCGCGCTGTTGTTGGGGAATCCATACACGCACGCCGACCAGTTTCGGGCCTTTCTCCATTTGCGTGGTCACCACTCCGGACAGGTAACCGCTCAGGGTCTGCGTGATGCTGTCCGGGTTCATGCCTTCCAGTGCTGCCTTGACACGATCCACGCGTATTTCCAGCGCGTCGCCGGCCGGATGAATGCCGTCGCGGGTATCTACCACTCCAGGCACCTTGTCGATCACCGCCTGCACTTTTTTTGCCGTCGTCGACAACGCCTGCTGATTATCCGAAAACAGCTTGATTTCAATCGGTTGTGGAACCGAAGTCAGATCGCCGATCATGTCTTCCATCAATTGCGCCAGCTCGATCTTGAGGCCGGGCACTTTCTGTTCGACCTGGCCGCGAATATTATCCATGACGGTCTCGATGGGCGGTCGCTTGCCCGCTTTCAGCCGAATGAAAAAATCGCCTTCGTTGGCCTCAGTTATACCGCCGCCCAATTGCGTGCCGGTGCGCCGCGAATAGGTATCCACGCTCGGATTGGCCTTGATGATGGCCTCCACTTGCTGCAACAGGCGGTCGGTCTCGGTCAGGGATGTACCCGGCGCAGCGCGGTAATCAAGAATGAATCCGCCTTCATCCATGGACGGCATGAAACCGGAACCCACTTTCTCGAAGGCCAGAACACCCAAGCCCAGCAGGGGCACGATCAATAGCAGGATCAGGATGGGGCGTGCCAGCACGCGCTGCATTAGCGTACTGTAACGGCGATGCATCCATTCAGTCATGCGCCCGCCTTCTTTCTGGTTGGCGTCTTTTTCGGTGAGGAAATGATCGGCCAGCAGTGGCACGGCCAGCGATGTCACCAGAAAGGAAATGATGAGTGCGGATGCCATGGTCAGTGACAGCGCCTTGAAAAACGCGCCGGTCACACCCGTCAAAAATGCCAGCGGTAAAAAGATGATGATGGTGGATGCCGACGACCCGGCCAGCGGCCGCATGAATTCCATTGCTGCGGACATCACCCGGCCATGATGCTCTGTGCTGGCACCACGCAGGCGCCGCACGATGTGCTCGATCATCACGATTGCATCGTCGATAATCAGCCCCACCGCAGCCGCCATGCCACCCAGTGTCATGATGTTGAAGCTCATGCCCAGTACGTACAGCAACACCACCGTTGCTGCCAGCACGGCAGGAACGACGACAACTGCAATCAGCGTGATTTTGAGATTGCGCAGAAAAGCGAGTAGCACCAGCACTGCCAGCCCGGTGCCGATCATGATCGCATCGCGCACGCTGGCAGCAGAATCCAGCACCAGCACGCTCTGGTCGTACCAGTTGGCGAGCTTGACGCCAGCCGGCAGTTGCGATTGATAGGCGGCGAGCTTGGCGTGCACATCGCGCGCAATCTGCACGCTATTGCTGCCGGGCTGCTGGTAGATGTTGAACAATACCGCCGGGCGACCATCGGCATTAACCTTGATCCATTGCGGCACGATACCGTCGCTCACCCGTGCCACATCTTCCAGGCGCACGATACCGTTGGTCCCGCTTTTGATGACTGTACTGCCGATCTGTTTTACATTTTTCAGGCGCGTGTCGGCAATCGCCAGATACAGTTTGTAATGGTCTTCCAGCCGTCCTACTGCCGTGACCACATTGGCCGCGCTCAGGGATTTCGCAACGTCGGTCAGGGTGAGCCCGTAGGCCAGTAAACGTGCCGGATCCACGGTGACTTCATATTCCTCCTGTGCGCCGCCCATCACTTCGATACGCGACACGCCATTAATGCTCGACAGCAGTGGCCGCAGTTGATAGCGCGCCAGATCATAGAGCGCTGTTTGCGGCTGCGTGCTGGAAGTCAGGCTGTAAGCCAGAATCGGGAACACGGTCGGGTCCATGCGTTTGGTTGAGGACTGCGTTCCCGGCGGCAGCGTCGGCAGGATCTGGGTGATCGCCTCATTAACCTGTGAGGTCGCCAGTCCCATGTCGGTGCCCCAGTCAAAGCTGATCGACACTTCCGCCGTGCCACGGCTGGTGGTGGAACGCACATCGCGCACGCCGGGCACGCGTCGTACCGCTTCCTCCACCGGCTGGGTTACCGACAGCATCATCAGATCAGCCGGGCGGTCGCCCGCATCCAGTGATACCAGTACGCGCGGAAAATCCACGTTGGGAAACAGCGTCACCGGCAACTTGAAGGCAGCCAATGCGCCTGCAAGCGCCAGCAATACCAGTAGGAACAGGATCGAACGCCGGTGCCCTTGCATCCACTGGCTAAAATTCATCGAGTGCCTCCACGCACGGTCATTCCATCCTGTAATTCATAATTGCCCAAGCTGACCACCGGCAGATGCTGATTAAAACGGCCGCTCACGGCAACCTCTCCGCCCTGCTCCAGCCCGGTTTGCACGTTTACCCGGTGTGCCTTGCCTGCCTGGACCTGAAACAGATAGGCGCCCTGCCCGTCGCGCAACACCGCTGAACGCGGCACTACCCAGGCCGGTTGTTGCCCCAGCTGGATGGTGGCTTGTACCCGTGTTCCGGCTATCAAACCGCCACTCGGCACATCCACCAGCACATCTACGAACTGGGTTTGCGGATTGACCATGCCGAATACCTGCTTCACCTGTCCCGTTACCCGGCGTGTGTCATTGAAGACCGACGCCACGCTGACCGGCATGCCCGGACGTACGCGCGCTACGTCATCGGGCTCCACGCCCAGCACCACACGCTGGCCGCCGGCTTTAGCCAATTGCAGCACCGGCGCACCGGCAGCCAAACGGTCGCCCTGTGCGGCCGAGATGCTTGCCACCACGCCGTCAAACGGCGCGACGATGCGTTCCTGACCGCGCCCGTTGCCCATTTTCTGCTGGGCTCGCAATGCAGACTGGGCATCCGCCAGGGATTTTTTTGCTGTCGCCAGTTGCGATTGCGTGGCGAGTTGCTGGCTCAGCAGCTGTTCGAGACGCGCGACTTCACTCGCCGCAAAACGCACCGCCACAACGGCTTGCTGATAGCTCAGCGTGGCATCCATAGCCGTCGCAAATTCCAGCAGGGGGGTTCCTTTTTTTACGACTTGTCCGGCATTCACCAGCATGCTGACAACCTGACCGGCGCGCGGC
>JBDSHM010000318.1:0-2334 GCA_039918495.1 Sulfuriferula sp.
GTAATTCTACCGCAGAGAATCAGGCGGCGCAGCTATTTTTGCTGCGCCGCCTAAAACAGCCTACAGGTGAGCATCTGCGCGTAACGCTTCCGCCTTGTCGGTGGATTCCCAGGTGAATTCCGGCTCATCGCGACCGAAATGACCGTAACTGGCGGTGCGGGTGTAGATCGGACGCAGCAGGTTGAGGGTCTGGATAATCGCCTTGGGACGCAGATCGAAGTGCGCCTCCACCAGCTTGGCGATTTTTTCGTCGGAGATTTTGCCGGTGCCAAAGGTATTCACCATCAGCGATACCGGACGTGCCACACCGATGGCATAAGCCACCTGAACCAGGCATTTGCTGGCCAGACCGGCCGCGACAATGTTTTTTGCCACGTAACGGCCGGCATAGGCAGCTGAACGATCCACCTTGCTTGGATCCTTGCCGGAGAAGGCGCCACCGCCGTGGGGTGCTGCGCCGCCGTAGGTATCGACGATGATCTTGCGACCGGTCAAGCCGGCATCACCCATCGGGCCGCCAATAACGAAACGGCCGGTCGGATTGACCAGATAGCGTACGTCATCCTTGAGCAGGTCGCTGGAGATGACCGGCTTGATGATTTCTTCAATGACCGCCTCTTCAATTTGTGCATGCGAGACGTCAGGGTCGTGCTGGGTAGAAACCACCACGGTGTCCACGTGTTGCGGGATGCCGTCCACATAGCGGATGGATACCTGAGATTTGGCATCCGGGCGCAGCCATGGCAAACGGCCATCCTTGCGCAACTCGGATTGACGCTCCATCAGGCGGTGAGCGAGATAAATCGGTAACGGCATCAGCGAAGCAGTTTCATCGCAGGCATAACCGAACATCAGCCCCTGATCGCCGGCACCCTGGTCGAGGTCAAGGCCTTCGCCCTCGTTCACGCCCTGGGCGATGTCCGCCGATTGCTTGCCGAAGGTGGTGAGTACCGAACAGGTGTGGTAATCGAAGCCAATCTCCGAGCTGTTATAGCCGATGCGCTTGACCGCTTCGCGCGCCACCTGGTTGTAATCGACGGTGGCATGGGTGGTGATTTCGCCGGCGATCACGACCAGCCCGGTGGTAACCAGTGTTTCGCAAGCTACACGCGCATGCGCATCCTGGGTTAGAATCGCATCCAGTACGGCATCTGAAATCTGGTCGGCGACTTTGTCTGGATGACCTTCCGACACGGATTCCGAGGTAAAAATAAATTCTTTCATGGCACCATTCCACAATTCCGATAGGCGGGGATGGTAGCAAACTTTAGCGCTGCCCGACACCACTTCTCCATCATGACGCAATTTCTGCTTCGCTTATTCGCCCGCCTGCCATTACGTTGGTGGCACGTTGTGGGCGCATTGGGCGGCCGCATGGCGTACCGTTACAGTTCACGCTATGCCCTGCGTCTGGCCGACAATTTAAGACAAAGCGGCATAGCTGAAGACGCAAGCGGGTATTTGCGGTTATTGCGCCAGTGCGTGGTTGAAATCGGCAAAGGCGGTGCGGAAGTCATTCCGATTTGGATGCGTCCTTACGAGCAGACACTTAAACTGGTCAAGGACTGCCAGGGTTGGGAGCACGTCGAAGCGGCTGTGAGCCAAGGCAAGGGCGTACTGGCAATGACTCCGCATCTGGGTTGTTTCGAGATTGTCAGTCTGTACTATGCGGCGCGTCTGCCGATGACGGTTTTGTATCGACCGCCGCGTCAGCAATGGCTGGAAGGCATCATGCGGGCCGGCCGTGGACGCGGCAAGGTCAATCTCGCCAAAACCGATGTCAAGGGTGTGCGTGCGCTGCTCACCGCCCTTAAAAAAGGGGAGGCAGTCGGCATTTTGCCGGATCAGGTGGCCAGCAAGGGTGAAGGTGCATGGGCCAGTTTCTTTGGTCGCCAGGCCTATACACCGACACTGGTGGCGCGTCTGCATCAGTCCACCGGCGCAGTGCCGCTATTGATGTTCGGCGAGCGTCTTGACGGCGGAGAAGGCTATCGTATTCACATCGAACCGCTCAATGCCGATTTGACCGGCAGCAAGGAACACACGGCTGCACAACTCAACGCTGCACTGGAGGCGTTGATACGCAAATATCCGGCCCAATATCTGTGGAGCTACAACCGTTACAAACGCCCTGGCGGGGTTGCGCCGCCACCGGAGCAGTAGGCCATGTCCCGTATCGGCATATTTTTTATTTGGCTGGTGCATTGGCTGCCCTTGTCTTTGCAGGCGGCGTTGGGCAATGCGCTGGGCAGCCTGCTCTATCGTTTTGCGGGCAGGCGCCGCCGCATCGGTGAAATCAATCTGCAATTGTGTTTCCCGGAGTGGAGTCAGGCC
>JBDSHM010000319.1:0-1914 GCA_039918495.1 Sulfuriferula sp.
AAAATCGTGGTGCCGGTCACCAGCCTGTGTCCTTGCTCGAAAAAAATCTCCGATTACGGCGCTCATAACCAGCGCTCGCATGTCACCGTCAGTGCGCGCACCAATGACTTCCTGTGGATCGAAGATCTGGTCCGTACGGTTGAGGATCAGGCTTCGTGCGAGCTCTATGGCCTGCTCAAGCGTCCCGACGAAAAATACGTCACTGAACGTGCCTACGACAATCCCAAATTCGTCGAAGACATGGTGCGGGATGTTGCCTCTGCATTAGAAAAAGAAGCCAAAATAGATGCTTACGTCGTGGAATCTGAAAATTTCGAGTCCATTCACAACCATTCAGCCTATGCCTTGATCGAAAATGATAAAACGCGAACAGTTTGAATTGGCCCGACCAGACTCAGTACTGCAAAATTACTGACTTGATGCAGACCAAATTCAAGCTGATACAAAATCAGGGTTTGGTGGATTGTGCGCGCAGGGTCCAGTATTCGGCAATTTTGGCATCCGGCGTCACGCCATCAAGTCCCTTGGTATAAATATGCGCAAGGCTTTTCATGGCCATGACATGGCCGTTGTCGGCAGCTTTCTTGAACCAGTACAGCGCCTTGGCATTATCCTGAGGCTCGCCGTGTCCGCTTTCATAACGTGTCGCCAAACGGTATTGGCTATCCACATCACCATCCTCAGCAAGTTTGTGAATGCCCGCAGGTCGCTGGTGAAATAACTCCGATACCTTGTAGCGGGCGTTTTCCATAAACTGCAAAAACTCGGCTGCCGAACCAAAGCCCTGCGACGCTGACTTGGCCAGCATATTGCCCGACAAGGCTTGTTCACGGGCATTCGAATCGCGCAGTTTGTACATTTTACCGAGTAAAAACTGGGCTTCGCTGTTGCCTTCAATCGCTGCGCGTTGTAGCCAGTACTCGGCTTTTTCAGGGCTTTTCTCCACACCGGCACCTGCCAGATACATTTTACCCAAACTTACTTGCGCATCCGTATTGCCACGCAGCGCCGCCTTGGTACGCCAATCCGCACTGACCTTGAGATTTTCCGGCACACCACGCCCCTGCTCGTAGAGATCCCCCAACATTTTCTGCGCTGCAATATTGCCTTGCACTGCGGCCCGCTCAAACCAGTATGCTGCCTGTTTTTCATCTTTTGGGCGCGCAATATCGCCGTGCAAATATTCAAAAGCCAGCAACAATTGCGCGCCATCGTTCCCGCGTTCAGCCGCATTGGACAGCATCACGGTTTCCTCTGATGTCATCGCCTGACTCAATAACGGAACCAATGTGGCCATTGCCAGAACAGCCAATACCACGATTTGCTTAAGCATTCTTTTCATGTTGTACGATTTATAAGGGTATTCATATGAGTAACCGCTAATTGTAGTGCGCCCCAGCGCTGGCGTATAGGCTAACAGGCCAACTCAGTCAATGAATCGCCATATTTACCGGCCTGAACCGGGCATCAATAACGCTGGGTGAGCGTCATCAAAGCCCCCTCACGTTTCATGTCCACCTGATTGAGAAAGCTCATACCCAACAAAACAACCGACATGCTGTCACCTTCCAGCACCATCCCCGGCACCATGTTGAGACTGATCCCGCCGATACGCACATTATTGAGCAACACACGATACGCCACCGCCGTGCCATTTGCGGTACTCACCAGGCCGCGTTGTCCGTTACGGTAATCCACCCCCATTCGATCCGCATCGTGCGAACTGATGGCAACCGAGCTGGCTCCGGTATCCACCATAAAGTTCGCACTATGCCCATTGATGGTTCCGGTGCTAAAAAAATGTCCGCGTCCGTCCGCATTCAGACTGACAACAGGCTTCGCACTGCCACCGCTGCCAGCATACGATTGCCCCATGTTCAAAACGCGGCGTTTACCGTCTACCTCAAAAGTTGC
>JBDSHM010000320.1:0-2582 GCA_039918495.1 Sulfuriferula sp.
TTTTGCACATGATGGCCCACCTCATGGGCGATAACATAAGCTTCGGCAAAATCTCCAGGCGCGTGGAAACGGTCTTTCAAATCCTGATAAAATGCCAGGTCGATATATACTTTCTTATCTTGCGCACAATAGAAAGGCCCCATCGCAGCACTGCCTGTGCCGCATGCAGTAGGCGTAGACCCGGTGAACAACACCAGTTTCGGGTCATGATATTCACGACCGGACTGGCGAAAAATTTCCTGCCAGGTATCTTCTGTATCGGCGAGCACCTTCGATACAAAGACAGCCATCTCATCATTGACCGGCGGCTTGTGCGACGGTACCGATTGCGTGGTCGACTGACCAGCACCCGGTACCAGCCCCAGCAAGGTGGAAGGGCTGAAGCCGGTGAAATAACTCACCACCAGCACCACCAGACTTCCCCCTATACCCAGACCACCGCCACCGACTCTGAACCCGCCGCCTGCGCCGGCATCGCGCCGGTCTTCCACATTGTCGCTTTCGCGCTCATCGTCCAGACGCATGATCAGTCACCCCAGCTCAATATCCTGAAGTACAGCAGCTTATCACTCCCCATTGATATCCACATCCCGTATACCGGGAGCAACCCAGCCACAAGCAGAACAGGCGCTTCGCAGACATCCAATGTAAGAAATTCAATGCCAGCACTACTTAAGTTCAAGTCGCCTCAGGATTCGGCATATTTCCTTGACGGCACCGTATAGACCCACCATAGCCATCCTGATTTGGGCGAACCTGAAAATGAATTGCAGACGTATGCCACAGACAACGACACATCACCGCCGAATAACATTCTGGATGCCGCGCTTTGTTGCACTCACGCTGCTGGCATTTTCCGGCCCGCTTATTGCGGCCCAATGTACGGCATCGAGCAGCCCCTGGCGTGTTCCATTGGTCGAACTGTATACCTCCGAAGGATGCAGCAGCTGCCCGCCGGCGGACCGATGGATGAGCAAACTTGCCACGCAGCAGGCAGGCACCGAAGCACTGGTTCCGCTCGCCCTACATGTGGATTATTGGGATTACATCGGCTGGCAGGATCGCTTTGCGCAAGCGCGATTTTCAGCGCGGCAAAAGGAAATGGTCCGACTGAATCAGTCGAACGTCATCTACACCCCGCAAGTCATGCTCAACGGCAAGGATTTTCGTGCTTGGCAGAGCGATGCGTTCACGCGTGCCGTTGGGGCAATCAATCGACAGCCAGCACAGGCATCGATCACGCTAACACTCAAGCCATCCGATACCCATGCAATGCTGGTCAGCGCGAATGCCAAGGCCCGTAAAGGAATGGCGCTGTATATCGCCGTATATGAAAATGGGCTTCAATCCCAAATCAAGGCGGGCGAGAACCAGGGCCGACAGTTGCATCACGACAACGTCGTACGCGAATGGTATGGGCCGCTGGCGATGGATGGCGCAGGCCATGTCATGTGGCAACAAATCGTCCACCTGGCACCTGATTGGCTCACCAGCGAAATGGGTATCGCAGCGTTTATACAAAACCCGGAAACGGGCGAAATTTTACAGGCAATGCGGCTTGCATGGTGTGCGGATTGATTACAATCAAAAGTACCAGATTAGCCGGGTCGGACTTGCAGAATTTGACTGAGCGATCCAACTCCCAGCTGTCATCCATCTACAATCACTGCGATAGGTGGGTTTCGGGATTCGTGCCGGAAAATTTGATACGGGAAGAACCGGACCATGCAATTAATTACACAAAAATGTTGCATTACAAGATGTGACTCATTTGTCACATGCCCCGTCTCAAATCACATCGTAGCAGGGTGATGCAGAGAGGATTGATTGAAATCGAAGCAATCCTCCATTGCATTTGAATTCTTATCTCTGTCATTCAATGGTGGCAGGCCGAATATCTTTTGACAAAACCGCACCACACTGACATGCGAGTTCAACTGTTTGGACACATACGCCGCTTTGGCATACGGGCTGATCACCAGACAGGGAACGCGCGAGCCATACCGAAAGGGTTCGCCATCAAACTGCGCATTGGCATCCACAGCGCGTTGGGCTCGACGACTATCCCAGGTTTCGACAATCGGCGGTTCGACGTGATCGTACCAGCCGCCCCAATCGTCCCAAGTGATGAATATAGCCGTCCGTTCCCATAGACCACCCGCGATAATTGCCCTGATCTGCTCAACCGTCCATTGCGAGCCATCCGTAACATTTTGCTTGGGATGCTCCGATAAGTCCGGTCGCCCGTCGCCATAAACCCAGGATACCGAGGGCAATTGGCCGGCGCTGGCATGCTGCACAAAAAGATCGCGGGTATGGTTCGCATGATGCTGGGCGAGTTCATTGATGTAATGAAATGCATAGCCGCCATAATTGCCCCATCGCAGTCCTGCATCCTCAAGTTGCTGAGGCAGGGACTTCAAATCGTAGCCTTCTCCCGCACGCGGATGATAATGAGTGCGGGGATTGTTGATGATCGGTGCATCGGCGCAGATCAACATCAGATGATTGGGCGTAGAGGGGCCGGCGACCTCAGAGAAATAGTTATCGCAAAGCGTGAACTGCTCGGCCAGTTTGAAATA
>JBDSHM010000321.1:0-4642 GCA_039918495.1 Sulfuriferula sp.
ACCGATCTAGTCAATTCCGGCAAGCCATTCCAGACTTCCGGTTGCCCAGGCAAAGATGATGAAGAGGTGTCTGCTTGCAACCGTCCGTATGGCGATTCCAGCCCCTCCGACATCCTCTCATTCCCATTTGCGCTGGCGCGCAAGGACGTGGAAATCGTCAAACGCCAGATGGCGGGTGAAGAGATTGGGGCTGGATTAATTTAAGGGCCAGGCAGCATAAATTAAAGCCGGGTGTAACACACCCGGCTTTTTGTTGCAAAAATACTACACTGCGCTAAAGTTGTTTCATATCGGGCTTGTGCGGGTCAATGTGACAAGTGTACTATGCGTCAAAATAATAATAAATTTATGTCAGCGTTGTTCGTATTATTAATAATTCTTGGAGACTACTTACATGAAACTTAAAAAATTAATTGGCCTGATGACAGTTGCCGGCTTTGTGTTGCCTGGCGTCGCCATGGCAACCAATGGTTATTTCTCCAGCGGTTACGGCATGAAAGCCAATGGTATGGGCGGTGCAGCAACAGCGATGGCGGATGACGCATTTGGTGGTGCCAACAACCCGGCCAGCATGGTGTTCGCGGGTGATCAGCTTAATCTGGGAATCAGCCTGTTTTCACCAAAGCGTTCGGCGAGCCGGACTGGCAGCGCTGGTTCAGGTGGTGCAATGGATCCCGGTCGCAATTTTTCTCAAAGCAGTGATAGCAATTACTTCCCAATACCCGAGTTTGGCTATAACAAGATGCTAAATCCAAATATGTCACTGGGCGTGACCGTGTACGGTAATGGCGGCATGAATACAGATTATGCTGGTGGCGTAATTCCCGCAAATTATTGTGGCGCTGGTACAACAGCTTCCAACGCATTATGTGGGCAAGGCCGACTGGGCGTTGATCTAATGCAATTAATTGTTGCCCCAACGATTGCATTTAAGATTGCACCTAACCACTCTATCGGTATTTCGCCTTTAATTGGTTACCAGAGCTTCAAAGCAGATGGTCTGCAGGCTTTTGCAACGACGACTCGTTCTAGCAGTCCTAATAACGTTACAAATAGAGGTTATGATCAGTCCTACGGATATGGTTTGCGCATTGGCTATATGGGAAAAATCACCCCGACGATTACAATCGGTGCTGCATATGCCACAAAAATGAATATGCAGAAATTCGACAGATATAAGGGATTGTTCGCCGAGCAGGGTGCGTTTGATATGCCGGAAAATTACAATGTGGGTATTGCTTACCAGGCTACGCCTGAATTGACTCTGGCACTCGATTATCAGCGTATCAATTACAGCGGCGTGAAATCTATTTCTAATTCGGGTTCCAACCAAGCGCAATTGGGAACTAGCGGTGGCCCTGGTTTTGGTTGGCAAGACATCGATGTATGGAAATTGGGTATGGCCTATCAGTACAACAAGCACTGGACGCTGCGTGCGGGTTACAACCATGGCGACAACCCGATCCAGGCGAAAGACGTAACTTTCAACATTATCGCTCCAGGGGTGGTTAAAGATCACGCTACCTTGGGCGTGACTTACCTCACCTCCGCAGGCAATGAGCTGACAGTATCTTACATGCATGCATTTGAAAATACAGTGTCTGGTCCAGCAGCGTCACCACCTAATGGTTTTGGTGGGACCGAAACCATCAAAATGTATCAAAATTCGATTGGTGTCGCTTACGCCTGGAAGATGTAATCAAGCCGATCTGAGTTAGTCTGTTTCAAAAAGCAGTACAATCAGGCTGAGGGGTTGATCCCTTCAGCCTTTTTGCATTTTAAATCTGTCAAACAACTGTGTGATAGTAATGAAACGTGTATTTGCAGTGTTATTTTGTCTGTTGTGGTCGCCTTGGTCATTCGCCGTCGCGCCTTATATTTCCGCAGATAGCGTCACGGGTGGCGACGTGTCGCAAGTACTGGCTGCAGTCGAGAAAAAGACCGAGGCTGCAGGCTTTGCCACATTGGGAACATACCGGATTCAGGGTTTGCCGCAATACGCCGTTCTTGTCGTCAGCGACAAAGGCATACTGGATGCCATCCACCACATTGGCGGCAGCAATATTGTCGGTGCCGGTATTCGTATCGGGGTGAAAGCCGATGGTACGGTTTCGTACATGAATCCGGAATATTGGTATCGTGCATTTTTTCGCGACAAATTTTCTTTGGAGCAGGCGGCAGTCAAAGCCGTGCAGGCGAAATTGAAGCAGGCGCTGGGTGATGGCGCAGGATTTGGCGGTGATGAGCGTGCGGCCTATTTGGCTGAATATCGTTATATGCCGGGCATGGAACGCTTCGATTCAGATAAGAATGAACTGAATACGCTGTCCGATTTTAATACTGCGGTGACGACAGTACGCGATAATCTTGCCAAAGGTGTCAGGCATACCGCCGAGGTGTATGAGGTGGTCATGCCGGATAAAAAAATCGCCGTATTCGGCGTTGCCATGAATGATGACAAAATGGGCGATGGCCGCTGGCTATATACCGTTGGCGGGACGGATTACATCGCAGGACTGCCCTATGAAATTTATATCGTGGATAACAAGGTCTATTCACTTTATGCGCGTTATCGTATTGCGCTGGGTTGGCCGAATCTGAGTATGGGGCATTTCACCCGTATCATCGAAATTCCGGATGAAATCCGTGCCACCATGAGCCGTGTGGCAGGGGTGAAGACTGACCATTAACACCGTAATTAATTATCCATAGCCCCGCTGCGGCGGGGCTTTTTGTTGCAGTGTTGCGTTAAATTCGTCACACTCTAAAGTTCGAAAATCAGGAAAGATCCGTCATGAAGTCGATTAAAGTTACTGATGTAGGTTCGCTCAAAAATGAACTGAACAAGTATAAGAAGGGCAAGAAGCTCGATATCCGTTATTTCAATCAGGCGGCGCGCATGGCGTGGCTGGGTAAAATCAGCATGAGTCCGGTGGATGCTGAAGACCCGGACTGCAAGTCCTGGTTGTTGCATGTGCAGGCACCCGAAGGTTTTGCCGCCCATTTCGTCGATGTGGATGAGGATCTGATTAATGAAATCCACATCCTTGACGCTGAACAGGGGCAGTACCTGGTGGAAATCATGCGTGCAGGTTTGACTGCGCGTGCGGGAGAGCTGGAGGTGCTGAACCGGCGTGATTTCTATTTTGGCAAATTTTTCAAGGAAAATGCCGACAAATCCGCCTCAGGAGACGAACCATCCGCCTCCTGAAGGCGCGCTGGATTGATTTAGGTTGCTGTGATCCGTGGGATTACCACGCCGCCTACGCAGGCGTAGCAGAGGCCATGCAGCCCGCCGATTTACCCGTAGTCGTCTGGGGCAGGCCGCAGCCACATGTTTGCCTGGGGCAACATCAATCCGCGTCGGTTGAGTTGAGCAACGCCTATGCGGATGTGCCGGTTGTGCGGCGCCCGCTGGGCGGCGGCAGTGTTTGGGTGGATACCGATCAGGCTTGTGTGGTGCTGATCGCGCCGCTGGACTTTTTTCCGTTTCGTACCGCCGATTGGTATGCCCATGCACTCCAGCCTATCGTGCAGGTTTATCAGGAGGCCGGCCTTCCTGCAACGCTTGCGGCGCAGGATATCTGGCTGCATGGGAGCAAGCTCGCGGGGAGTGGTGCCGCTACCATTGGCCGCGCCGGGGTGGTGGGGTCAAGTTTTATGTTGAATTTTCCCATTGAACAGTTTGCCGGACGCGTGGCCGCACCATCTGCTGGTTTTCACCAGTGGTTGCTTGAGGCTTTGCGCGCATCGCTAACCTGTTGGACGCAGCATGCCAGTGTGCCCGATTGGGAATGGTTGGCTATGGTGTATCGTCGTGCTGCAAATGCTCAATTTGGATGGCGCTGGGAGCAGTCACGATTGCGCGAGGATGAGCGTGCTGCCGGTGACGAATGGCGCCCGGAATTGATTCCTGATCACGAAGGCACCCACCGGCGGATTCCCCATGGCATCAAAATCAATGCAGCGTGCTATCTGACCGAGCGCCAATACGGCAATGACTGGGTGCGGGTGCTAACCCATGAACGAACGCTCGCTCGGGTCGCACTGTCTGTTGCACCTGGTTTGGCAGAGACGCAATTGGCAAATGAGCATGATTTAATCGTCACGGCGTTATCCAGTCATCTTGATAGCATAGCAGCGTATTTATGGGCGCAGCGCATTGTCGAGACCGCTTATTTCAATCCGGAGGCTGTATGAGTCAACCCACTATCGAAGCACGTCTGCAACGAAAATTTATCCTGATGAGCAATGATGGAAATGTGGCGGAACAACTGCGCGCGCATTTACCGGCAGGCTGGCAGATGGTGGAAACGCTGGATCTCGAGAGTCTGGGCGAATTTCACGATGTCCTGCTGCATCGCTTTATTTTTCTCGATCTCGATACGCTGACAGATGATTTCGACCCGCAGGATGCAATACGCCAGGTGCGTATGGAATGGATGCTTAACGTACCCATACTCTGTTTTGGCGGCAGCCCCGATGAACGCGATCAGGCCCGTCTGAATCGGGCGGATCGTTATTTTGAGCGCGCTGAAGTGGTGGAGCGGGTAGAGCAGTTCTGCCACCAGTATCGCTGGGGCGAAGAGTAGCGCAGTGCATGCCGGACCCAGCCGGCATACGAAATGGCTATTTGTGCGCG